>JBBUBT010000029.1:0-5552 GCA_038058135.1 Patescibacteria group bacterium | reverse complement strand
ACATGGTTCTCAAGCTGCTGAATAATGATATAAAGACCCGCTACGATAAGGGCAGTGGTCATACCCGCGCTGGTATAGCCCACGAAAACCGCCGGGATGGCGGCAAGCACCGGGCCGAAAAGCGGAATAAGTTCCAGAACGCCGGCCACTACGGCTAGAAGTAGCGCGTGCGGCACTCCAATGATGATGAGACCCAGATAGACTAAAACCATCACCAAGGCGCCCAGGAGAAGCTGGCCCTGCATCCAACGACCGATCTTTGCTTGAGAGCGGCGCCAGAGGCCTACCACGTAATTTTCCTGCTTAAGCGGAGTGATTATTTTAAGGAATTTGGCTATGCCGTCATCCTGCACCGCGAGATAGAATGAAAGTACCACAATAAGCACAAAGCTCATTATCCCGCCGAAGACGGTAGAAATACTCGAAAAGATTCCCCGCGAAAGGAAATCTGACAGAACATTTAAATAAGTATTGAGCTCCCCCAGCAAAGCGGGAGTATCGAAGCCGCCGAATATATCCTGCGTCTGAAACATGCCGGATAGGACGCTGCCGTTTACTACTGAGTTTGAATAGACAGTCAGGGTATTGATAAAACTCGAAACCTCACCGATAAGGGGCAGAAGCAAGAAGTAGAAAAAGCCGGCCGCGAAGACCGCCGCCATGATATAGACAAATATGATAGTAAGCAGACGCGGGACATTTCTTCTCTTGGCCCACAATGTCACTGACTCCAAGGCGGAAGCAATGACGATGGAGGCGATAAGCACCAGAACGAACTTCCCGACCAGAAAAAAGGCATAAGCTAAAGCGAGGACAATGACCCCCCTCACCCAACTGCCCATGGTGATGGCTACTTTCTGCTTGTCATCCATATGTCTCTTATACTATCACTATTTGAAAGAAAGCACTTTTTTAACTGGTTTCGGATCAGAAATATTGCCGACGATAGCAAGATTTAACTTATCATTTTTAAAGATATCCTTGGCCACTTTCATCACTTCTTTGGCGGTTACCTTGCGCACCGCCTCTTCAATATCGAACGGGGACTGCGGCTTACCGCTTGTCACCTCCTCTAGGCCATAAAATTGGGCTAAGGCGTGAGTAGTTTCAAGATGCATGAAGAGATGGCCGAGATAATATTCCTTGGCCTTATTCAATTCTTCATCCGAAACTGGAATCTCTTTCAGCTTCTTGCATTCTTCGATAATCGCTTTCACCACTTCCGCAGTACGGGCCGCCTCGATACCAGTCGAAATAGCTATGGCTCCGTGGTCCGTATGTTCTTCATGCGAAGAGTGTATGTAATAACAGGCGCCCATTTCATGCCTTATCTTCTGCCATAATCTGCCAGACATGCCGCCGCCGAGAATGGAGTTTAGGACTGAGAGAGCAAAAAATCTTTTATCTTTCGCATCATAAGCGCGGAAAGCCATGGCGAGGTGTGTCTGGCTAGTCTTTTGTTTGCGTATCTTTATAGCCGGCTCTTTCTGTTTTTCTTTGACAGGCAGTTTAGCGGCTTTCTTATCCTCACGAATAGCGCTGAAATTCTTCTTCACTTCCCGGATGACTGATTCCTCATTTACATCGCCCGCTACAACCACTATCGTCTTCCCCGCCACGTAATGTTTGCGGCGGTAATCGACAAAATCCTGTCGAGTGAATCTTTTTATATTTTCTTTCGGGCCGATAATCGGACGCCCGGCCGGAGTATCGCCGTACATGAGTGCGCCGAGCACGTTCCAAACATTATCTTGCGGCAAGTCCTCGTACATGCTGATTTCCTGGAGAATTACTCCTCTTTCCTTCTCCAAGTCGTCCTTGGGAAAAGCGGGGTTGAGATACATATCGGAAAGAATCTCGAGAATTTTTTTGAAATGCTTATTCTCGGCCTTGGCGTAATAGCCGGTATATTCATTACCGGTAAAAGCATTATTGTAAGCGCCCATATTGTCGAACTCTCTCGCGATATCGAGCGCCGTCGGCCTGTTGGTCGTGCCCTTGAAGCACATGTGTTCGAGGAAGTGCGACAGGCCGTTCTGCTCCTTGGTTTCGTAATTCGAGCCTGTCTCGACCATAACCATGGTGGTCACCGAGGGATTGCCCTTGGTCGGCACGACAATTACTCTTAAACCGTTCGGCAAGGTGGTCTTCTTGAATTTCATTAGGAGTTTAGACTACTACTTCAGAGATTTTCTTTCAAATCGGCAATTTTTACCCGCTTTTGTTCTCCAGTGTCTCTGTCTCGTACCGTAACCGAGTCGTCAGTCAGAGTATCGAAGTCGATAGTGATACAGAAGGGCGTCCCAATTTCATCTTGTCTCCTGTAGCGCTTGCCGATGTTGCCGTTATCATCGTATTCAAGCTGATAGCTATTAGCTGATAGCTTTAAGCTTTCATACACTTCACGGGCTTTCTTTACTAATTCTGGTTTATTTTTAAGCAAAGGAAAGACGGCGGCCCTGACAGGGGCAATGTTTTTATTAAGTTTCAAATAAACTCTCTTCTCTCCGCCAAGCTCATCTTCGGTATAGGTGTTAGCAAGAACAGCTAACACGGTGCGATCTACGCCCAAAGACGGTTCGATAACGTGCGGGACGATTCTATCGCCTGTTTCTTCATCAAGATAGTCAAGTTGATGATTTTTTAAATCGAAATCCGTGCGATAGGCCAATCCCCAAAGTTCGCTGCGACCAAATGGATAATCGAATTGGAAATCGATGGTGCGTTTTGAGTAATGAGCCCTTTCTTCAGCTGGAACTTCGAACTCGTAGACCCTTATCCCAATTTCACTAGCAAACTTATTCATGGTTTCTCTCCACATTTCGAAATATTTTTCCCAATCACTTTCCTTGATAAAATACTCGACTTCCATTTGCTCGAATTCACGCTGGCGGAAAATAAAATCGCGCGGGGAAATTTCATTTCTAAATGCCTTGCCAATCTGGCCAACCCCGAACGGGAGCTTAGGGTGATGCGAGTCCACGATATTTTTAAAATCAACGAAAATACCTTGTGCGGTCTCCGCCCTTAAATGCGAAGTGGCGGTTTCTTCCCCTGTCCCTATCTCGGTTTTAAAGAGCTCATTACCGAAGTTTGTTACGTGGCCCGAAGCTTGGAGAACCTTGGGGTTACTTATTATGGTGGTGTCGGTTACCAGCATATCTTCGCGGTCGAAAATGAATCTCTGCTTCCAAAGGCACTTGATATTTTCCTTCAAAATCGCTCCGTAGTGGCCGTAATTCCAAAAGCCGGCGAGGCCGCCATAAATTTCGGAACTGGGATAGATAAATCCTCGGCGCTTGCAGAGCGAAACTATTTTATCCATTAATTGGTCATTGGACATTGTGATTTGATCATTTATTTGACCACTATATCATTTCCCTGGATAAAGGCGGGGTCGTTCGTAAGCCGGGTAGTCATGGGCGGAGAGGTTACCGTGACTGTATTCCCGCTTAAGGTGTCTATACCGGTAAAGACAATGCCCGTCACCAAAGTGGGAGCGGTGCCTATTTGACTTACCGAAGGAGTGAGACCGACTTGAAAGGCCGTTTCCCGGCCCGAAGAAGAGAAGCCCGAACCGGAAGAAAGCTCTCCCATATCCCATGTCACCGTATTCGATGATTGGTCATAAGAAATATTTTCGCTTGCCACACTCCCGGCGACAAGAAATCGGACCCCTGGCCCGAGCCGAGCCGTTACCTTTGCTTGAGAGATATCGTTCTGGGTATTGCCGACATTCCAGAGAATGGTATAGGTGGTTTCTTTTCCCACCTGCGGAGGAATGGGGCCGGTGTTCCTGAATGGCCCTATAGAATAGAAATCTTTTGAAGAAAGGGTTACCTGCGAGGCGATTTTTACAGTGCGGGACTCGCTTATGGAAACCGGCTGAGAGCCAGCCCCCGGTATAGCCGAGAGCGAGAATACAAGGGAAATATCGCTATTGGTCCCTGCAAGCGCCGCTTGAGGCAAAGAAGCGAAGCTTGCGGTCACAACCCCTCCCTGGCCGGGTAAAAGTTCCGATGAGCCGAGAGCATTAATCAAATTCCAGGTGATGCGGTTATTGGCCGAATCATAAAAACCGTTGTTCTGCACCGAGACCGATGACTTATCGAGCGCTCCGCCGGAAAGGCGCATTTCGAGCTTCGGATTTAAAATTTTTTCAGAAAGATTGTTTTGAAATCTAATGGAGGTGGCGATAGCTCGTTCGGCCGGCGCAATATAGACTGGAGAATTGTCACCATTGAAAGTTGCGCTCAAGTCAATCGAGGGACGGGCGATTTCTATGGTATGCTGCCTGGAAACTACAACTGATTTGAAATCAGGATTCATACTGCCGTTATCCGATACCCCAACATAAAAGCGAAAGGTTCTCTCTTCCTGATTCTCCCCCGTAAGCCGGCCCTGGAGCGTCACTTTCGCCTTTCTGCCGGGGGAAAAGTCTCCGAGCGCCCAGACATTGTCATTGGCAATCGCTTCAGGCACTGCTGAGAGAGCGCTGTAGCCGTAAGGATACTCCGCCTTAAGCATCACGTTCTTTAAGGGCTCGGTAGAGTTCATGATGAGGGTAAGCGTAGTGGTAAAGTCTTCTCCAGAAGTGACAGTAGTCGGGCTTTGAATATAAATCGATACAGGAGCGCTGCCTATGGTTATCTCGTATAGCTTGTCTTTGTAAAAAGTGGCGTTCGACCCCTTGACGTGGTATTCGACGGAGAACTTTATCTCTTTCACCTCTTCAGACGAGCCGATAAGCACCATGCGGACAGATTTCGCCACCTCTTCGCCCGCGGGAATCACTCCTAAATCTTCCTTGGTGAAAGTAAGGGATTCTCCGGTATTGTCCGGATTCCGGGTGCCTGTCGGGTACTGGACGGAGAGCTTGACGAGTTCCAGGTCGGAATTATTAGAATTCTTGACCGTAAGCCCAAGCTCGAGCACTTCCCCGGCCGAGGCGCTTGTGGGGCCGACGATATTGACCTCGACGTTTTTCGAGGATATGAAGTTGGTGCCGCCAAGAAAGATAAGCCCGGCCACGAAAATTGTGGCTACGAAGAAAAGCAGGGCGAAGATGAAAAACTTTTTCATAAATGGGTGTGTCGGTGGTATAAGACGCTCGCGGGATAGAATCTCGTCAAGGCCGGGCCCTTGCCATTTTTCCTCTACTGACGGAGCTTCAACATTTTTTACGGGCGGGCGCTTGCCTAAGGGCTCTTTATAGCGAGTGCGGGAATAGAGAGTTTCGTCGAGCTCCCCCACCTTGCTCTTATTCTCTTCATCCATCCCGTTAGAAGTCCGACTTGCCTTGTGCAAGTCGGCAGGAATCTCTGATTCCTTACTTCTAATGGGATCCATATTTGTAAATTATAACATTTGTTTAAGTTTGTAAGTATTGCCGTGTTTCAGCATCCCAAGATAAGAATTGGTTGTTTGTTGTGAGTTGTTGGTTGTCAGTCTTTTCAGCATCCTCCTCTTCGTCGCAGTCCTCAGCACTCTATGATGTGGAAAATGCACCCAACCCAGGAAATCTACTCCGGAAGAAAGAGATTTGATAAAGA
>JBBUBT010000028.1:0-1620 GCA_038058135.1 Patescibacteria group bacterium | reverse complement strand
GTATAATAGGGGTATGGCAAAGAAGATAGGCATTGTTACCCATTGGTATGACAAAATCGGCGTAGCGGTTGTGAAGCTCACCGGTACGCTCTCCAAGGGCGACAAAATAAAAATTAAAAAGGGCGAAGAAGAGTTCGAGGACACAGTTTCTTCCTTGCAGATTGACCATGCCGACGCGGATTCGGCCAAGAAGGGCGCCGATGCCGCCGTGAAGCTCTCACAGAGAGCGAAGGAAGGCGCGATAGTTTATCTCGAGTAAATCTTCTCCCACTATTTTTTCTCGTATAGGCCGATAAGCTCGGCTTCTTGTAGGATGTGGCTTTGCATGGCGGCAAGCACCTCTGATTTCGTCGCTCCTGCGGCGAGGTTGAGTAGAGAGTCTAGACTGTATAACTTAAAGAAATATCTGTGCTCGCGGTCGGGCGGACAGGGTGGAACGTAGCCAGTATGCGAGGAGGTGGTGATGCCGGGAACTCCGCCAGGGTCGGTGTTCTCTTTTATCTCCAACAAGGTCGGCGGCAGGTTGAATCTGATCCAATGGTCCCACATGCCGTCCGGTCTTACGGTCTTTGGCACGTCCGGGTCTTCCATGATAAGGACGAGCGATTTCACTTCAGGCGTTACGCCGGAAATTACGAGAGGTGGGCTCAATTTCTCGCCGTCGCAGGCATAGCGCGACGGAATGGCACCCATGTGACTGAAGGCCGGGCTCTCGATTTTCAATTCACTCATGCTTAAATTTTACCCCCACACCAAAACTATTCCCAGTTTTGGTGTGGGGGTGTATCCCCAGAATGCTATAGTGTGTGAATGTTCGACCTGGTCAACCTTGTCCAAACAGCCGGATATCTCGGGCTTTTCGCCATCATTTTCGCTGAATCAGGCATTCTTATAGGCCTTTTTCTTCCCGGAGACAGCCTGCTTTTCACCACGGGCTTTCTTGCCTCGCAAGGGTATCTTGATGTTTGGGTTTTGATACCGCTCCTTTTTACCGCGGCCTTTCTAGGCGATTCGACCGGCTATTGGATTGGAGACAAGGTCGGGCCAAAAATCTTCAATCGTCCGAAATCTTTTTGGTTCAATCCCGAGAATGTCGAGAAGACCCGGGCGTTCTTCGAAAAGCACGGCGCACAGGCGGTGGTGCTCGCACGTTTCCTGCCCATCGTGCGCACCTTTATTCCAGTCATGGCTGGAGTGGGGGAGATGAAATACCGCACATTCGTGTTCTATAATGCCGTAGGCGCGTTTCTCTGGGCGACCGGACTTACTCTAGGCGGCTATCTTTTCGGCAATATCATTCCGGACGCGGACCGGTACGTCCTGCCCGTGGTGTTATTGATAATCATCGCTTCGCTTCTCCCGCCCGCTTGGCATATGATAAAAGAGAGGAGAAAAAAATCAGATAACATCCGAAAAATCTGATAACATCAGATTTTTCGGGCCTATGGTCTAGTGGTACGACGCGTCGTTCGCAATGACGAGACTCGGGTCCGATTCCCGATAGGTCCACAAACACGAAATAATCTGCTGAACGCAGATTTTTCGGTTTGTGGAAATCGGAGCGCGACGGCGCGAGATGTGGTCAGGCAAAAATTCAGCAGAATTTTATGCTTGATCCAA
>JBBUBT010000027.1:0-4532 GCA_038058135.1 Patescibacteria group bacterium | reverse complement strand
CCGCGTAGTAGATATCAAGTTCGCTTCCAGCACCGAACATATGGGCCAAAAGCCGATCGCGCAGAAAACCGAGGAACAGAGAGAATAGAGAAAATAATCCCAAAAGAAAGGCCGCTTGGTTTAAGGAGCGGATTTCTTTGTCAAGAAATCCCTGATAAAAGAAGCCGAAAATTTTCCTGACCATTACTGTGCCTTCAAGGCAGGGAGCCTCCCTCGGCTTACCGCTTGAATGGCGTTTTTGATGTCAATATTTCCCGGATTTGTTTTTAGAAGGTCCTCGAATTCCGATTGTGCCTCGCTGAAGCGGCTAAGTTGTGCAAGCGTAAGCCCGAAGTAGTATTTGGCATTGGCATACTCCGGCGAAAGCACCAGTGCCTGGATCAGCGCCTTCTCCGCGCCTATGTAATCCCCATTGGAATATTTCAAGAGCCCTAATTCGAAGTATAGGCCTGGGTTATTCGGCACAAGAGCCGCCAATCTCTCTGCGGAAGCGATGGCAGCGGAGACGTTCCCGGCCGTTACTTCAAGCTGTGCCAGCATGAGATACGCGTCGGCGTAATCGTCTTTGAGCGCAATGGAACTTCTGATGTACGAGCGCGCGGCTTCCGTATCGCCCGAATTTAGCTCGAGCTGGGCAAGCGAGAGATACAATTCGGGATTGCTCGGGTTCCTCTTGAGCGCTTCGTTGTAGGCGAACTTGGCATTTTCATATGCACCTTCAACCGCAAGCGGCTTTGGCACAAGGGCCGAGTAGACGGTGCCGAGAGTCGCCCAGTTTTCTGGGCCGGCAGGATTCACGCTTACTGCAAGCCGGGCCGCCTCGATTGATCTCGAAACCGATTCTTGGAAGAGCGCTTGGTTCTTTTCGACTGAGGTGGTGGCGGAAGCCGCTATTTGCGCCTTGGTAAAGTTTAAGCGCGAAAGAGCGACATAATGTATGTCGGCAGGAGCGATGTTTGCCGCTTTGATTAACTCATTTTCAACGTCAAGAAGAGAAGCGCCAGCGGTATTTGAGAGGTCGAGGGCTTTTTTCCAGTGATAAGCCGAGGCCGTCTTCTCGAAGCCGATCCAGCCGAAAGAGACTGTCCCAGCCGCTAGAAGTGTGAGGAGCACCAAAGAGGCAAGGCGGTTTTGCGCAGACGCTTTCATGCTTAAGGTAAGATAAGGAATGATATGGACAACGGCGAGTTGGGCGACAAAAAGTCCGGAGAAGATGAAGGCGAGCATAAGCATTGTGCCGGAAGGAGTGTAAAAGAAACTTGCTCCCCAGAGAAAAGTTGAGATTAAAAGAGAAGAGATGACAATGAAGCGGGGGGCTCTGGACTCCGGCACGCGGCTTAAGGCCTTGATTCCAAGAACTATGAAAAATACGAAGAATATTAGCCAGAGAGCGGTGCCCAAGATGCCAGTGGAAGCAATTTGAGTCGGGATGAAGCCCGCGCCGAATGGGAACGCCACACCCCAGAATGGTGTCGCGTTAACATTGACCGGCTTGTAAATAAGCCAATCGTGGCTAAAGGTATTAGGTCCCGAGCCGAGTAAGGCACCTTGCGAAAGCACCGCTTTGGAAATGCCCAGGGTGGCGGAGAGTGAAGGCCTTACTTCGGTGTTTTGGATATTGAATGATTTGAAAATTTTGCCATTGAGGCCGCCGGGATTAATGAGAAACAGGAGCGAGACAAGCGTGAGTATTGTCGGCAAAATCATAGGCCGCATAGTATTTTCCCCAACCTGCAAGAAATCTCGTTCAATTTTCCAGAAGTAAAGCGAGAGCAAGATCGATAAAATGAGAGTAAGGGCGAAGGCGGTAGAAAAATTAATAATGGCTAGGAGCGCAGTTGATAGGATGAAGACTATGTATAGAGCAAGCCGTACCCCCGTCCTCATTTGTATCATCCCGAGCACAAGTGCCACAAAGATGGAAAACAGCCCGAAGACCATAGCCAAGTCGGTCCAGTTGCCCAAGGGATTGCCCATGTTGCCGAAGAAGTTGCCCCAGACTAAAACATCGCCTCCTAGAAGCAGTTTGATTGAAACAAAGACGGCGATAAGCGAAATCGAAAGGAAGAAAGCGGTCAGAGCCTGGAGTGCCGAGGAGGAGTCGGAGAGTATTATGGCGGCGAGAATCAAGACAACGGAACCTAGAAGCACGAAACCGAAAGTTCCAACCTCGAAACTGTAGCCGAAGAGCGACAGTGAGGAGGGTGTTGAAAGCAAGGCCGAGAGAAAATAAACCAGAGGCAGTGCCATGGCTACGACGAGAAAATAATGCTTCGGGACGCTTAGAGAGCCTTTGCGCCAGGATTCGAACATGAAGAATATGAGAGTGAGAAGGACGCCCAAGATGAGGAGCGCCGACTTGGCGCTAAGGAGATTGGGCGCCCCGCCCGGGACAAAGAAAAGCGGCAAAAGGAATATTAACGACAGGATAATCAGGGAACTGGTTTTATGGGCTTGGGGCATGGAAAAAGCGCGTTAATTTATTTTGTAATAATCATTATTCTAACACAAAAACAAAACACCCTTCAGGGTGTTTTGTTTGGATGCCTATAAGCCGAATTCTGTTATCGATAGTTATTTATCTGGGACCGTTGTCACCAACGGCCTCTACCCCCACACCTACTTTAGCATCATGTCTTCGACACTGTGCTTTGCACAATGCCAAAGTAAGTGTGGGGGTCTAGCGGCACTCTGAGAATGCATGTTATGCATTCTCAGCATAACTGCACTATCAGCACGGCCTTGCATTCAGGTAAGGATTTAGCTCCGACGCTCTTTCGAGGTCGGAGTCCCGACTGTAACGTCGGGACCGTTTCACTTTTCTCTTTCGAGAAAACTCGTCTCTGTTCGCACCTCTATGGTTACCCACGGCAGGCGTTACCCCGCGACGCTCTTTCGAGGTCGGGGCCCCGACTGTAACGTCGGGGCTGCTACCCTTTTGCGAGATTGTAAATGTGGTGTGTTTTCATGTTATGAAAACCACTCTCGCAATGAATGTTCGGACTTTCCTCTCCGACTTTACGTCGGAGCAACTACCCGGCATCCTCATGAATTATATCACTTGTTTGCCCGTATGGCAAAGGGTAGAAAGTAGTGCTCTAAATCAGCTAAGTTGCTTTGGTATTCCCGCCCTCCTAGGACCGCGTCCGCGAAGGTTTCTTGAGCCCTGTTCAACTCAGAGCGGCGGCTCTCCCATCTCCGATCCGTCCTCGTCAGTTCAAAAAGTTCCAAGGCTCTAGCGACCGCTCCCCAAAAGGCGGTCTTGTCCCTGTCTTGCCACTTGGCCGCTCTCCCCACTTCGCTCCCAATACTGCCGAGCTGCAGAGCCAGAGGAAGCGTCCACCATCTTTCTTTTGAGATGCTCGTCATATGACTAATTTATTTACTATTGCTCTAATCATTTTTCTAATCTCCGGATTTTCAACATCGCGAGTTTTATTCCCTAAGAGCGGTTTGAGGTTAATCATGGAATCAAATTCCACGAAATCTTCACCGGCCTTGTCCAGCAGAAAATTGATGCCCCAAGTATGTCGCCCTTCTGAATGCTCCTGTTGAATCAAGAGTGTCTGAATATCCACGTGGAGCTCGCCTCCCACTCCCATTATTTCTTGGGCCGTATCTACCACGGCCTTAATGATATCTCCATACTGTGCGTGAGCCAGAGCCTGAAGCTCTTCTTTACTGACCTTATCCTTAACTATCCTTGTCTCCATCAAATGATCTTAACACATTAGGGTGTAGCCGCGGGTTCGTTCGCGGTGGCCACGGGAACGGTTTCAGAAGCCGGTTCCGGGGTCGGTTCAGGCGCAGGTTCTGATGTCGGAGCAGGTTCTGGGGTTGGCTCAATTACAGGTTCAGCTACCGGTGTGGATGTCGTCGTAGTATCGCTTGTAGTTGTAGCAGTATCGATTGAAGTGGTTGTTTCAGTGGTCGTTGTAGCATTTTCGGTATTTGCCTGCCCCGTACCAGACGCGCTAGTGTCTTGGTTCGGGGAAGTTTGGGTACTACTGGTGCTTGCCTCGCCCGCCGTAGCTTCAGCGGAGGCGGGGTCATTCGTCGAAGACGTCACGGTGTAGCTCTGTCCGGAATTTTGAAGAAGACCGAGTAACTGTTGTTCGCTGATACAGGTATTGCCTACGCAGAGCCTCTCCGTGGCCACGATTTCTCTTGAAACCATCCTTTCAGCCATAGCCGCTATCGTCTCTTTCAGTTGAGTAAACTCGGTGTAAAGGTCTTGTATAGCTTTGACCAGAAGAGAGACTAATCTCCCGTAGTCTACGTTGGATGGAAGACCGTTTGAGTCAGAGCCGACAACTTCCGGTACTACATTTATAAGTTCTTCGGCGATAAAGCCTATCTGATGACCGGGTATAAACATTTCCGGCTTATAGTCGAATGAAACGGCTCTAATCTTCATCAAATCCGTCAGTCCATAAGTAAGGTCTGCTATGTTGTCTTTGAAACGAAGGGAGGACCCGGTGCAACCGGTAGTGGAAGTAGAAAGAAGGCCGGTTGGAGAAGTGTAGCAGATA
>JBBUBT010000026.1:9163-15104 GCA_038058135.1 Patescibacteria group bacterium | reverse complement strand
GCCTCGAAGATGATGCGATGCTTTTCAAAATAGAAAGACTGGGGGCCCACAATTTCCACCACTTCATAAATAGCATCGGGACGAAGCATGATGGAGCCCAGGAGAGCCATTTCTGCTTCGACCGAGTGCGGCGGAATTCTGATGCCGGCGTTGTTTAAGGTGGAAGTCCCGACGATTTGCATACCACGAATTATAGCGAATTAGATCTCAATGTACGAATATTGAAATGGGGAAGAAAGAGTGGGGAAGTTGGGGATTGGTTCAAGACGCATGGAAAAAAACCTTATATTACATTTTATTTTTCCTATAGGATTGATATTATGTATGTATGGGTAAATTGGAAGAGGAAGAGAAAAAGTTAATAAAAAGGGGCAAGATACAAGAAGCTATTCTTCTAACTTTGGCGTCGGGAGGAAGATTGGGAGCAGAACTTATAGTTGAGCAGGCCATAGAACATCTTACCGGTATAGATTACCCGCTTTCCAAACGGAAAAATGAAACTATAAAATCAGCCGCGAGCCGCTTAAGGCAGAAAGGGCTCATTCAATTTAAAGACGGTTACTACTCGCTCACTGATTCCGGCAAATTGATTTTAGATAAATGGCAGATGTCCCGATATAAAATAGAGAAGCCGCGCAAATGGGACAATAAATGGAGAGTGATAATATTCGACATACCGGAGAAAAAGAGGGGGCTGCGAACGAGGGCTAGGGAAATTTTAAAAGTGGCCGGATTCCAGCGCTTGCAAGACAGCGTATGGGTATTTCCTTATGATTGCGAAGATGTAATAGGGCTAATGAAAACCGATATGGGAATAGGCAAATATCTTCTCTATATGATAGTTGATCAATTAGAAAATGACCGCTTCTTGCGAATGGATTTTGATTTAATCTAATACCTACCTACACCTACCTACATACATTTTTGTAATCCTATAGGATTCTTATAATGTATATTGGAATACTAGGTAATGTGTGGTATTATATTCTTGATCCATTCGAGGGTAATGAGGCCCCGAAAATCCGAGGAGTTTAACTCCCGGGAGAACGTATGCCAAATTGCGGTTGCGAGGGCTCATGCCCAGCTTGCATGATTGGGGAGGTTGATAACCACCAATGCAACAAGTGCGAGCGTACATTCTGCCCGACTTGCCACGGCGTTAAATCTGGACCGCCGAGCCAGAACGTCGAACGGTGTTCCTGCTTGGAAGTATCTGGTCGGAAGTATCGGCCGGGGCAAATCATTTTCGACAAAGAATCGGGTCGACATATAAAAATTGGGTGACAGAACTGATTCCCCGCCGCGCGGCGTCATCAGACGTCCGCGCGGCTTTTCGTTTTATTTTTTCATTATGAGAAACGTGCTTTCGACGTCCCGGATTTCATAGCCGCGACTTTCGATTTCTTGTCTTATTTTGTCCGCTTCGGCGAAATCTTTATTTTCTTTCGCTTTCTGCCTCCTTTCGCCTAGCTCGATGATTTCTGGCGGCACTTCTAGAAATTCATTGTGTTCAAGATCTAATCCGAGCACTTTGTCGAATTCAAGAAGCGTGGCGCGTTTATCGGCAGAGGAGAGAGCTTCGTCCTTTACCAACTTCCAGACTACCGCCAAAGCTTCCGGTGTATTTAAATCGTTTTCAACCGATTGCGCGAATTCTTTTTTGTAATTTTCATCTATTCTACCATTCGCGCGAATTAGAGAAGAGAAGGTTTCTTTCAGCTTTCTATACGCATTCTGAGCCGCTTCGAGCGCCTCCCAAGAAAATGTCACGGGACTTCTGTAATGTGCCATAAGTAGGAAGTAGCGATAGGCGAGAGGGCTGAAATTATGTTTAGTAATTTCAGCCAGAGTAATGCCGGTGCCTTCGGATTTGGCCATCTTACCCTCCGGCATATTTACAAATTCATTATGGAGCCAGTAATGCGCCAGTTCGCACTTGCAGGCACTCTCCGATTGGGCGATTTCATTGTTGTGGTGAATAGGGGCGAGGTCTATGCCGCCAGTATGAATGTCGAAGGTCTTGCCAAGATATTTGGTACTCATGGCCGAGCATTCGATATGCCAGCCGGGGAAACCCTGTCCCCATGGGGAACGAAAACCTAGGTTTTCGTTAAATTTCCAGAGCGCAAAATCTCTTGAATTCTTCTTTTCTGAATTCTCTACTCTTGATTCCGTATCCTTGCCCAGTCCGCCGAGCTTGCCGTAATGCGGGTCTTTCGATGTGTCGAAGTAAATGCCGTCCGAAGTTTTATAAGTAAAGCCCTTGTCCTCGAGAGTTTTTATAAGCTCGATTTGCTCGGGTATATTCTCGCTTGCCTTGGGCAGGACATGCGGCATCTTGATATTGAGCGAGCCCACATCCTCTTTGAAGCGCTCGGTGTAGAAATCACTGAGTTCTTTCATCGCCTCCATGGAGACCGTCCTGCCCTCGCGCTTGAGCCCTTTGATAATTTTATCCTCGCCCTCGTCATTGTTGCCGCCGATACCGACATCCGTTATGTTCATCACCTGTTTTACTTCGAACCCCAGGAATTCAAATGTCCGGCGCAGGAGGTCGGCCAGGAGAAAAGAGCGCAGATTGCCTATATGGACGTAGTCATACACCGTCGGGCCGCAGTGGTACATCTTCACTTGCCCTTCCTTAATCGGCTTGAATTCTTCAATCTTGCTCGTAAGAGTATTGTGAAGTCTCATGAAGAAAGAGAACTTGAATTGAATCTTACCCGGCCATGCAAGTTGGCCATCTTTCTATAGAAGCTCAATTCGGGCTCGAGCTTTTTTGAGGTAAAGATAATTTGTTCCATTCCATCCCAAAGCAGGAACCACGCCGCGGGCTCGAGTAAGGTAAGCAGGAAAGAAAGCCCCATATCGTTTGTCGGGCCCTTATATATGATGCGCGCAGCCAATATCATAGACGCCACTCCTAAGGCGACCATGAACCAGCCGAGTAAAAGGATTTTTCCTTTCTCCTTCTTCAAGATAATAAAATGCTTTTTGAAGTGGATAGTAAGACGGTTTACAATAACCTCTTCTTTGGATGCGTCCCTGTCCGGCTCCGGCACGTATAAGTTAAGCTCTATGCCGTCGTCATATTTGTCGTAAGAGGCGCGCCTTATCTCGTCGAGAAAGTCGCTTGACAGGGCGCGGCGGGAGTACGGCCTAATATCGAAATCCGAAAAAATATCGTCATACTGCTCGAGCCGCAGAAATATCTCCTTCGACTCGTCTACTTGGTAGGTATCCGGGTTTTTCATCACTTTATTATAACAGAAAAGGTGTTATAATCTTACAAATGGAATTAGTTAAGAAGCACGGAGCGCTCTTTACTTTGGGAGTTTTGATTGCTTTTGCTTTCTACAACTTCGGCTTTCACGCGGGAGAAAGAGCTCTCTCTACGGCAACTGCGGGGATTGAAAACCCGAGCCCTACAAGCGAGACCGCGGTTGATTTCGCGCCATTCTGGAAGGCCTGGAACGTTATCAATGAAAAGTATGTACCGGCTTCAACAACCGAGAAGGCCGTGGATGAGCAAGAGAAGGTCTGGGGAGCGATTCAAGGACTCGCAGAATCGTTAAACGACCCGTACACCGTCTTTTTCCCTCCCGTGGAATCTGAAATGTTTGCCGCCGATATACGCGGTAATTTCGAGGGAGTGGGGATGGAGGTGGTGGCGCAAGACGGAGCGGTGAGAGTTATCGCTCCGCTTAAAAATTCGCCGGCTTTCCGAGCAGGCATTCTCGCGGGCGACAGGATAATAAAAATTAACGGCAAGGAGACAAGCGCTATGACTACGGAGGATGCCGTCCAGCTTATCCGCGGACCGAAGGGCACTAAGGTGATTCTGACCATATTCAGGAACGGCAACAAAGCTCCTTTCGATATCTCCGTAATCCGCGAGGTCATCGATATTCCAATTATCAATACCAAGCGATTGGATGGCGGCGTATTCGTTATTGAACTTTATAGCTTCTCCGCCCAGTCGACCGTGCTTTTCCGCAGCGCCTTGCGGGAATTCATTCTTTCCGGTGCCGATAAACTCGTGCTTGATCTTCGAGGTAACCCGGGGGGTTATCTTGAGGCAGCCATAGATATGGCGAGCTGGTTTCTGCCGGGAAGCAAGGTGGTGGTAAGAGAAGATTTCGGGACACGGAAGGCTGAGAGAGTTTACAGGAGCCGCGGCTATGATATTTTTCGGGATGATTTGAAATTCGTGATACTGGTCGACAAGGGTTCGGCTTCGGCTTCGGAAATTCTGGCTGGTGCTTTAGCCGAGCACGGCCGGGCAAAGCTCGTGGGGGAGACGACTTTCGGCAAGGGTTCCGTCCAGGAATTGGTTGATATCACATCGGATACTTCGCTTAAGGTAACGGTGGCAAGATGGCTTACCCCGAACGGTCTTTCTATTTCGGAGAAGGGAATCGAACCGCAATACAAAGTCAGCCGCACCGCCGCCGATGTGCAGGCAGGCAAAGACCCGCAATTGGACAAGGCGATTGAGATTTTAAATCAATAACACATGATATACACTTGAAAGTAATTTTACTCAAGGATATAAAAGGGGTAGGGAAGCGGTTTGATGAAAAAAATGTCGCGGACGGCTACGCCTTGAATTTCCTCCTACCCAACAATTTCGCGCTCATAGCCGACAAGGCCGGTTTAGCCAAGATAAAACAGCTCAAAGAAGCTAGCGAAGCTAATAAAGCTGAAGAAGCTAAGAAGCTGGGAGAAAAAGAGGCTAAGCGGCTCACGAAGCACTTGGAGCTTGAGAAGTTTAGACGAAATCAATCCGAAATTAAGGATTGATTACGTTCACCACCTTCTTCTTCATAATGCGGTTATCGAAGTGGGTCTTGCGTTTGTAAGTCATTGAGACTATCCCGTCCTTTAGGGCAAACAGGGTATGATCCTTACCCATGGAAACATTCTGGCCCGGGAGAACGTCCGTGCCGCGCTGACGCACAATAATAGAGCCGGCTTGAGCCCGGCCGCCAGGGGTAATCTTCAATCCCAGATATTTCGGATTTGAGTCACGCCCGTTTTTAGTTGTGCCCGCCGACTTTTTATGTGCCATAATTTAGCCGTATGAGTTTAACAGAAGAAGTTAGTTTTGACAAGGAGGGTCATATAGAGCGGTTTCCGCTCTTCCGCAAGCTTTTTTTGACGCTTGTAATAATACTTTTAGCGTTATTTTCTTTCGGCCTTGGTCGGCTTTCCGTATCTGGCACAAGAGAGCCGATAAGGATAGAAAATATGGCTTTATAGAGCCATTTTATATAATTAGACCACATTTAATGCTTGACATCAAGAGTTGAGTATGATAGTATATCAATAAGTCAGCAGGAGCTGGCTTTTCATTTGGCAGAGCAGTTACGGTTACGGCTAACCAACATTAGAAGTTTATCTTAATCCCATTTTACCGCTTACCACCATTAGTCTTCTCATCAGCTTAACCTCTTCCGCGGTAGCCGTCATGCCGGCGATGACCTCGCTTAACATGCCGGAGACCAAGATAGATGGAGCATTGACGATGTCCGTACCCAAGGAGGTGCGCTCCGAAGACTATCAGCCGATTTCAGACCCCAAAAATGTCGAGAAATTCCTTAACGACTATTTCGCGGACATGCCGCTCATGGCAAAAATCGCCAAGTGCGAGTCCCGAAACAGGCACCTCAATTCCAGAGGCGAAATCTTAAGGGGGGAGAAGAACGTCTACGACCGCGGCGTGATGCAGATTAACGTTCTGTACCACGAAGCAACGGCGGAGAAGATGGGCCTCGACCTCCATAACATCGACGATAACGTGGCCTTCGCCCGCTATCTCTACGAGAAGTATGGCGCTAAGCCTTGGAAATCATCCTCGGCCTGTTGGTCCAAGTTCTTGAGCTCTGAAATCGCCAGGAAGTAATTGACACAATGTGTAAATTACTCATCTCAACAAACC
>JBBUBT010000026.1:0-9063 GCA_038058135.1 Patescibacteria group bacterium | reverse complement strand
CTTTTAGACATACAAGGTATATCTAACTTAACGACATTCAAATAAGACCATAAATGTAATTTACTCCCCCGTCACTCATAATTTTCTGGAGAAAATTTGTGCGACCCCGCCTCGCGCTGTCACGCTCCGGCCGAGTGGAACTCCAAGTTTTCGCTCCACTCCCCTCTTCAGCCGATAGGGAAGTCATTTTGATTTTTTCGATATTTCTGTTAATCTAACGTGAGAAATTGCACTTCAGAAGAAAGGAGAAGGAAATGGCGTCAGATTTCTATAAGCGCGACTGGGATATCGCCAGTACCAAACCTCTCGAAGCATTGGGACTTTTGAACGGTTACTACGAGTGCCCAAAAGATGTCTCGGGCAAACGGCTTGGACCTCTTGTCGGCTATGCCGGCAAGTACACCATCACCCAAGGCAGCGAGCGTGGAGTTCAGAAACAGTTCGTCGGAGACATTTACGCGAATTTCGCCAAGGCTGAGAATCGGCCCAGGGTGTACGATAACTGGGCCGACCGAATGAAGTTCGACATCGGAAGTCTTGGCCTCGACGTTGTATTGGGAATGCCGATGGGTGGTATCGCGGCAGCATTCGCGATGTCACGGTACAACGGTAACGGTGGAGCTCGGTTTTGCTTTGCCGAGAAGAAAGTTACTGCTGTCGCAACAGAGACCATGCGTGAGCAATCGATGCTTACTCTCGGACGCCACGAGCTTTATGAAGGCGAACGTGTCGGCATCGGCGAGGACGTGGTGAACAACCTCTCCACAACCGCGGAGGCCGTGAAGCTCATACGGGCATCTGGAGCGGAGCCGGTGGCAATACTCTGCTGGCTCAACCGTTCCCCTACCCAGATCTACGAAAGTGATGGTCTGGCTCTGCCGATTGTTAGTCTCATCTGGAAACCTTTCCCGCAGTACAGGCAAGATGACCCGGAAGTGGCCGAGGACATTGCCCGGGGCAACGTAGTTCTCAAGCCGAAGAACGATTGGCCCCGCCTCATGGAGACAATGGAAACCAACCGGCCTCGCTCGGTCTGGTAAAAGGAATAAAAAGTAGGGCCGCTGTCGAAAGACGGCGGCCCCTTTTGTAGTCCATACTGACGTTGTGATTCCCTAGAGCTTGATGGGTTGCATCGCGGCGTCGATTTCATCGAGCGTCCACATGACTGCCTGGACAGGGTCTGCGGCCTGAGTAATGGGCCTGCCGACCACGATGCGGTCGGCACCAGCCTTGATGGCTTTGGCTGGCGTCATGATGCGCTCGGGGTTCTGATCGCCTGCCTGGATGTGCCAGGTCGGACGGATGCCGGGGGTATTGAGCGAGAGCCTGTCACCGAATTTTTGGCGCAGCTCTTCCACTTCCTTCGGAGAGGAGATGAGGCCATCGATCCTGGCTTCTGCCGCCACCTGGGCAAACGCCATAACCGAGTCTTGGACAGAACGCCTGAACAAGGCATAGCTGTCGACGTCCGTGAGACTCGTGAGCGTGGTGACACCGAGCACTTCTGTTTCGGGCAACGCGGCTTTGAGAGCCTGGAGCGACTTGAAACCTGCGCTGCATTTGACGGTTAGGAGCTCGGGCTTGACTTCGTACAAGAGCGCCCCGTCGATGGAAAGCGTCTCCGGGATGTCGTCGAGTTTGAGGTCGGCGAAGACCCGTATCCCCGCGTCGTGCAGATCTTTTATGAGGTCGTAGCCGCAGGCGCGCAGAGCTGAGTTGATCTTGAGGTAGACGCCGACGCCGCTGAGCTTTGTGGCGAAGTCAAGCACTTGGCGGCGAACCCAGGTCCGACCTTCCCCTTTCTCCAAGTTGGGCTTAAAGTCGGCGGCTACGATAAGCCGTTCCACCGGATTCAGTATCATCTTTTCCATTCATTGCTCCTTTTGTTATGCTCTCAACAACAAAATGCATTTCTGACGAGATACTAGCTTAAAGGAAAGTGGAAATCAATCCCATTAGAAGTAAGAAATCAAAGATTTCTGCCGACTTACTTTTAGCAAGTCGGACTTCTAACGGGATCAATCGCTGCTGCCCAGAAGTCCGGACCACCACTTAAAGCCGAATTGCATTAAAATATAGGCTGGCGCGAAAATCGGTGCAAGGAGCAAAAAGATTAATATTTTAACGACTTTCATATAAGCTCTTTAAATAAGACCATAGGGTAGTAAAGATATCGCGGATATAGAGTACGGTATTCCTTCCCTGCTCCGAGCCGGCGGCATCAAAGATTGACCAGTTGAAGAAATATTTCAAAGCCGCGAGCCCTAAGATAATGAGAAGAAGCATGCCTATAAACCCCCGTTCGTTATTCAATTTATTCATCTTATTGAACTTATTAAACTATATAGATGGCAGATAAGCAAGCGGGTCGAGGTAGGCTTTAACGTCAGAGATGGGAACGAATACTTGTTGACAGCCGCGACTTGTCACGAACTGCCGGATAGCGACGCCTTGGCTCGCGAAGAGGCCGACGTGAAGGTGCGGTCCTGTTGAGTAACCGGATCCGAATACGCCTTTTTGCCCGCCCGAGTAGCCGATGATATCGCCCTGCTTCACATTCTGCCCTGTCTGTACGAGAGAGACGGAAAGGTGGGCATAGATGCTTGAAAGGCCGTTACCGTGCTTTATGAGAATCCAGCGGCCGTAGGAATAGCACCCTCTCTGTTCGTCGGTATTGCCATGCCCCTCCACTACCCCCGAAAGCATGGCCAAGACCGGAGTGCCCATGGCTGCGCGGAAGTCGACGCCGTTATGAAAGCCCGACGCGTATATTCTCCGATTGCCGGAGACAGTGCCGAAATAATTGGTAATGAAAACTTTATCGAGAGGCCAGGATAACACTCCCGGGCGACTTACCGGTATGAGAGTTGGGTCAAGTGTGATATTAAGCTCAGACTCAAGGCGATAGAGGTCTTCTTCGAACTGCTTTTGACGGGCAAGATTCTCCGCGAGCATTTGCTGATAAGTGGCTTCCCTGTTCTTAGTCTCGACTAGAAGCTTCTCCTGGGCCTTTTTGCTTTCCTCCACCACGCTTTTCTGGCCGTTAAGCTCCACTTGGAGTGTCAATATTCTTTCTTTGTCCTGCTCTTTTTTCTTCTTTTCTTCGTTAAGCAAATCCTTTGTCTCCCGGAGACTTCCGACTTCTTTATTCAGACGGGTAGAGAGCTCCGCAAGCTCTCCCCTATCCTGCCAGAAGTCAGAGAGTTTGTCTGACGACAGAACATCGAGGATAAGGGAGCGGGAATCGTAATCGTGAAGGGCCTTAAGAGCAAGCCCTATAGCGGCCTCGTGGGTACCTATGGCCCGCTCTTTATCCGCCATATTATTTTCAAGCGAGCGGATATTAAGATTGGTGGAATTTATCTTCGATTGGGTAACCTTGATGTCAGCGGCAAGTTTCTTTCTTGTAGTATCGAGTGATTTGACCGCTGTGCCCAAAGACTGGCTCTGGGCATTGACCTTCTCAAGCTCGGCTACGAGCCGCGCCTGCTCTACCAAGAGCGCTTCGCTGTTACGCTTGAGCTGCTCTATTTCACGCGTGAGCGTACTAGGGTCTGCGGCTAAAAGAGCAGAAGCAGGTAGCAAGAAGCAGGCAGTAAGCAGTAATATTAAGAGAAACTTACACCTCATTCTCATTTATCCCCTATTTTAGCACGATTGAACCCTTGATGCTTTCTGTTGACCCACGCCAATTTCTTCTCATCAAACATTGCTCCGCCTTTATGGACCTTGGAGAGATTAAAAACTTGGATAAGTTCCTTGAGGGTAAAGATTTCCTGCTCCGTGCCAGGATTCCAGCCTAAGAGCGCGAGATAATTAAGGATTGCTTCGGGCAAGTATCCTTTGTTCTTGTAGTAGTCGAGAGAAACTGATTCGCCGTGTTTCCTCTTTGAGAGTTTAGAACGGTCAGGCGCCAATATGAGTGGTAAGTGTGCGTAGATTGGACGCGGCGCACCAAGTGCTTCTTGGAGCAAGATTTGCCGAGGAGTATTGGAAATGTGATCCTCGCCCCTTATAACATGCGTTATTCCCGATTCGTGGTCATCCACTACCACCGCCAGGTGATATAGCGGTTCGTCGAGAGACTTGGCAATCACGAAGTTACCCAGTTCTTCGGTATTAAACTTTATTTCTCCGCGTATCACGTCATTGAAGATGACATCCTTGCCTGGATTTCTGAAACGAATCACTTTGTCTTCCGCTTCGTAAGCCAGATCATCGCTAATCAACTTCTTCAAATATTTCTTATAAACTTCTCCCCTATCCGACTGCTTGTATAGCTCATCGTAATTCAAGCCAAGCCATTTCAAACTTTCGATGATATCTGTCTCGTATTCCGGCTTAGAGCGTTCCTTGTCTGTGTCCTCAATGCGCAAGATAAATTTCCCCCCATGTTGCTTGGCGTAGAGAAAGTTATAGAGAGCGGTGCGCACCCCTCCAATGTGAAATGGCCCCGTCGGCGACGGCGCCATCCTGACTACGACTTTTTCTGACTCTTGCATAAAGGCATTTTAACATAACCCCTCCCTTTCCTCGTTCTTTGGGAAATACTCCTTTCGTTTTTATAAATTAGACGTGTTATTTGCGACCGCTGAAATGATGTACAATTTTTATTTCTCTAACGGGACTCGTGCTCCAACGCAATCTTTAATATTTCTTCCGCCACCAGCCGCGCCGCGTCCGGCTTATAGAAAGCCTTGGCGGCTTCTTTCATTTTATTTCTTTCGTCTTCACTAGATATCAGGCGTTCGATTTCTGAAATCAGAATATTGGGGGTAAGATTTCCCTCCTCGATGACCTCACAGGCCCCGGCGCGCGCGTAAGTGAAGGCGTTAGAACGCTGGTCGCGGCTGACGCGCTCGTTGATGGGTACGATGATAGCCGGCACTTTCCAGGCCGCGATTTCAAAGACGGTGGAGCCGGCGCGAGAAATTACGACTGAAGCCACGCCGGCGGCCATACGCAGAGCCAATGGATTGAGATAATCATAAGCCTTATAACGGTCTTTGCGCGGCGAATCAAAAAGAATGGCATCCGCGGTAGCTCGCACTTCGACTATATTCTTCTCCCCCGTTTGGTGGATAACGGCGTATTTCTGGACCAGCTCCTTGAGCCCGCCTAAAATGACCTCGTTTAGTTTCCGCGCCCCTTGTGAGCCGCCGAGGACTAAAATGGCTGGTACGCCTTCTTCTAGCTTTAGAAATTCACGGGCTCCTTCAGTAATCGGATTAGCAATATCGCGGCGTACCGGCTGGCCAGTGTAAGCAACGGCGCCGGAGGGAAAATATTTTGCCGCCTCTTTGTATGAAATCGCAATTCTCTTAGCAAATTTTCCGGCCCAGAGATTGACTCTCCCTGGCACGGTATCGGATTCATGGATGACGACAGGAATGCGCAAGATTCTGGCGGAGAGAAGCGCGGGGAAGCTCGCGTATCCGCCCTTGCCGAAGACCACGTCGGGATAAAGCGAATAAAGCTGGAGGGTAGAGACGATTACGCCCCACAAGGTCTTCCACAGGTCTATAAAGTTCAGAAGCGAGAAGTAGCGGCGGAGCTTGCCGGCGCTGTTTTTCTTATAAATTATGCCCGTCTCGTACAAAATTCCCGGATTGTACGGAGTGGGAGACATGTAGAAAAGCTCCATATCCAGAAGCTTCTTCTCCTTAGCAAGCGACTGAAGTTCTTGGGCAATAGAAATTATCGGGTAGAAGTGGCCCCCCGTGCCGCCGCCAGTAAAGAGAATGCGCATGATTTAGGATTTAAGATTTAAGAATGCTGCGATTTAGAGATGGACAGAATGATTCCAGCCTCGAAAAGGCTGATAAAAAGAGACGTGCCGCCGTGCGAGACGAATGGCAAGGTAATGCCCGAAAGCGGGATGACTCCTAGCATTGCCCCTATATTAACGAATGCCTGGGAGACTATCATTATAACAATTCCCACGACAGTCAGTCTACCGAAAATGTCCGGGGCACGCACGGCGATTTTAAGCCCGAGAGAGGCGAAGAGCACAAAGATGGCCACCAGAGTAACGCTTCCGACAAAACCGAATTCCTCAGCGGCTACGGCAAAGATGGAGTCCCCTACCGGTTCCGGGAGGTACGTAAATTTCTGCACGCTCTGGCCGAAGCCTGCTCCGAATAGGCCCCCGGAACCGATGGCGATAAGCGACTGCTGTATCTGATAACTTGATCCTAAAGCATCAGCTTGAGGATGAAGATAGGTATTGATGCGTTGCTTTACATAAGGCCGGCTATAAGCGAGAAAAGCAACACTCACGGCGAGCGCGAAGATAATTAATAAAATATGCCGCCATTTTCCGCCCGCGGCAAGAAACATCGCAAGAAGGGTGGTAATAATGACCATGAGGGCGTCCGTGTCCGGCTGTTTCAAGAGGAGAAATCCGCAAATCGCGAAAAGAATGATGAGAGGCAAAAGACCGTAAGAAAAAGTCTTTATCTTCTCCTTCGCTCCGGCCGCCCAGGCGGCGAAGTAGATGATGAAACCGAGTTTGAGAACTTCGGATGGCTGGAAGGAAATGTTGCCGAACATTATCCAGCGACGGGCGCCGCCATGCTCGAAGCCGATAGAGGGCATTAGCACCAGAATATTCAAAATAATGGCTATAAAGAGAAGATAGAAAGCTGACTTCTTCCATATCTTTGGGTCCAAGCGCATTGCTATAATCATGGCGACAGTACCGGCAAATAGCCCGAGAATCGTCTGTGAGAAAGCGACGTTTGAGTAATTGGAGCTTGATTTGGCCAAAAGGCCCAGTGACGCGGAGCTGAATATAAAAAAGCCCGTTACCGCAAGGATTATGGTAATGGCGAGAAACGGCTTATCCACTTTGATTCTCCTCGAGGCCATAATTGCTAAATTTTAGCATATAAAACGAAAGAGCCCGACTGCGAATCACGCTAGTGATTACGCAATCGGGTTCTTCAGAAGGTGCCAAGCTTCGAGGTACTGGAACCAATCTGTTTTTACTCTACGGCCAGAATTCTTGTATTCCAACCAACGAAAACCGGCGGGAATGTAAATACTTTTTCCCGGCCATACTGTAGTAATCGGCAGAACAAAGAACTTCGATTCCGGCACTCCAGCCTGTAGAATCAGGAACTCGATTTCTTCTAGACTGGTCAGGGAGAACTTGAAGCAGAGTCGTTCTTGGTGTTCGCGTGGGGCCGATACTACCAGCAGCTTACAAATCAGGCCATTCAAGAGAAATCTGCGCTTATTATGCTTCGCGACAGCAGAATGGGTGAAGACTGGCTTTGCTTCTATCCCCTCCCTGGCCGCTCTGTCCAAGAGCGGAGCATACCGCGAATCGGAGTGGAAGAATTCGTTGACTCTGACTGTTCGCCGTTTGAGAGTGCAGACTTTCTGTCTCGTACGACCATTCGGACGGCGCGCGATAATCGAGCTGAAGTACTTCTGGTAGATCTGCCTGATGCGCTCACGGGTTAAACCGAGTTCTGCGGCGATGTCGTTGAACTTGGTGCAGTCATCGCTGAACTTCGCTAGCATAGTATCAAAGTCCGGTAGAGTCCCCTTTGAATTGCCGTGGTTTCGATTCCTCTCGTACCACTCCCGTATTTCAGCAATATTCCCCGGCCTCATGCATTCACCTCCTTTCTAACCTTTCTGGCAGTAAACTATACTCTATAATTCAGAAGAAATCAAATACGCTACTTTTGTGCGACCGCATAAAAATAACGTATGTAAGCACTATTTCTTGACCTGATAGATGAGCGGAGGACGGACGGAAGCGGAAATGATGCGAAAGTTGATACGGCCCAGGAGCTCGCCTCGCGGAGTGGCAATATTCACGCGCCAGTCGCCTTCCGTGAGATTCGACTTGGTCGAATAAGTGCGGAAGCCCCCAGAGCGTCCGCCTGAAAGCAGTAATGGAATTCTTGCGGCTGTAAGCCACTTCCCCGTCTCTTCATCTCGGTACTGCCATTCGTGGATAATCCTGGTATCGAGATTAGTCGGTGAAAAGATGGCATTATAAGCGTAAAGCGAGTCGCCCGGCACCAAGTGAATGGTTTCGTGGAAGCTGAAGTAGTCCATAAATCTCTTTTTTTCCTCGGCAATGATATAGCTACCGCGTGAATCGCGCGAAAGGTATTGATAAATGCCGGCATCTTTGAGGGAAAGCGGGATAGGCGGAATAAGATTGGCAAAGTAGAGAACGTTGATACCGAAAAATATCGCCATGACCGCGAAGAAGAGCGGCCGGCTACTTTCCTTGAATCTTTCTGATATGAGTTTTTTAAGCAATAGGATAAAAAGCCAGAATACCAAGAGACTGGCCATGCCGCTCAAGATAAAGACGAACGGCCCGATTTGGTGAAGAAAGATCGGTACGAGAAAAATGGAGAAAGAAAAGACTGCCAGGTAAAAGAACGAAAGCTGGAGGACGAGCCGCGCATAGCGCTTCTGGAAAAGCTCGTTGGCCACCAGAGCAAAAAGGAGAAGGATAAGAAACGGCCAGGAGGCGGAAAGGGTGCCGCTCCGGAAATACAGGATGAAAAAACCGCCTAGAATATTTCCAAGACCGAATTGAAGCGTGTTGAGTAGCCAGAAGTGTTTCCAGCTTTCGTGAAATTTTTGCCGGTTGAGAAAAATAATGCAAGTGCCGACAAGCAGGAGGTTCAACGAGAGCCAAAGGTTGTCGCGGAAATTGTCTATTCTCTGAAGGGTGAGTGAATCGAAGACGAAGCCGGCTATGAGAGAAATGGTCGAGACAGATTTCTCGTTGGTCTCGTACCAATCTTTGATTTGTCTTAATCTAGCTGACAAGGTAGAGGATTACGCCGGTAATAGCGCATACGACCGAGACTATCCAGTAGCGCATGACCACTTTCTCCGAGGGCCACCCAAGCGCCTGGAAATGATGGTGGAGCGGCGCCACGATAAAGACGCGTTTCTTGCCAAAATATTTATAAGAAGTCATTTGGATAATATCTGAAGCGGTTGTAGCGACAAGCGGCAATCCGATAATCGGCAAAAGCAGCACTGAATCAGTAAGAAAGGCGATGACCGAGAGCGCTACTG
>JBBUBT010000025.1:0-2355 GCA_038058135.1 Patescibacteria group bacterium | reverse complement strand
ATTACCCCCACCGCATTAGTTCCAGAAATATGCGCCACATCATATGCTTCTATCCGGAATAATGATTTAGGATTTATGATTCTGGATTTAAGATCATGTTTAATCAAAGCAACATCCTGAATGTGATTTAGGGAAAAGATTTGCCTTTTAATTTTCTCTGCCTCTTCGAACTTTTGTTCTTTGGCCCTTTTATTCATTTCTTTCTCCAGGGATTTTATCAATGTCTCTTTTCTGCCCTCAAAGAATAGTCTTATTTTCCTGATTTGCTTTCTGTAATCGGCCTTGCTTATGAGGTTTGCGCATGGGCCCGGACAGAGGCCGATTTGAGCATTGAAGCAAGGCTTGCCCGTCAATTTGCACTTCTCATCCCGATAAGGAAAGATTTTCCTCACAATCTTCAGCGCCTCCTTGAGTTCTCCGCTGTGCGGAAATGGCCCCGCCGTCGCTAAGGCTTTGGCGGGCGTAGCCATAAGTTCCCTGCCTCGCCTAATTAATATTCTCGGATATTCCTCTTTTGTAATTATTACGAAGTTGTAGCTTTTATCGTCTTTTTCTTTGGAGTTATAAACTGGCTGATGCTTCTTTATTTCATTGGCTTCAAGAATAAGGGCTTCGAGTACCGAGTCCGTCTCGATAAATTCAATTTTCTTCGCCTCTTCGAGCATTTTGGCGATAAGCGGCGAACGGGTAAGCAAGATATCACGGGCAAAATAACTTTTGACCCGATCTTTGAGCGAAGTTGCCTTGCCTACATACAAAATCTCCTTCCCTTTTTTAAAGAAGTAAACGCCAGGTGCATCAGGCAAATTAAATTTAGCTAAATCAGTTATCTTCATTTCTTACGCAGTGCTTTTCTTAAATATTTCCCGGTATAGGTGTCCGTATTGGCCACTTCTTCGGGAGTACCCTCGGCCACCAGTTCTCCGCCGCCCTCCCCGCCTTCCGGACCAATGTCTAGAATGTAATCGCAGCTCTTGATAAAGTCCATATTGTGTTCGATAACCATCACGGTATTGCCCTTATCAACCAGTTTTTGAAGAATTTCAATTAATTTTTTAACATCTTCATAGTGGAGACCGATAGTCGGTTCGTCGAGCAGGTAAATCGTTTTCTCCAAATGCGGGCGGTAGAGTTCCGAGGCCATTTTCACCCTCTGTGCTTCCCCGCCGGAAAGCGTGGTGGCCGATTGCCCAAGTGCTAAGTAGCCCAAGCCCACATCCTCAAGAGTTTTTAATCGGTCATAAATGGCCGGAATATCTTCAAAGAATTTGACCGCCTCCTCAATTGTCATTTCGAGCACATCATAAATATTTTTCTTCTTGTATTTCACTTCCAAGGTTTCTTTCATGAATCGCTTGCCTAGGCAGACGTCGCAAGGCACGTAGACCGTCGGCAAGAAATGCATTTCGACCTCTATCATGCCGTTCCCCTGGCAAGTCTCGCAGCGTCCGCCTTTGACATTGAAGGAGAAGCGATTCGCCTTCCAGCCCCTCGCCCGCGCTTCCGCCGTCTCGGCGAAAAGTTCGCGAATGAAGGTGAAGGCGCCAGTGTATGTGGCCGGATTCGATCTCGGAGTGCGCCCTATTGGGGACTGGTCGATGAGTATAGAACGCCCAAGATACTCCGAACCGGCAAATGACTGGCAGTTATAAGTATTGGCATTGCGATAACGGCGGTCTAGGCGCGCTTGCAAGTTTTTATGCAATATTTCGTAGATGAAAGATGACTTGCCGGAGCCGGAGACACCCGTAACAGCTATGAGCCGTGCCAACGGAATGTCGACGTTTAAATGCTTGATATTGAAAATCTTGCCGGCCCTGATTGCAATCATCCCCCTCTCGGCGGTGCGACGCTTTTCGGGCAATTCTATTTTCTTCTCGCCGCGGAGATAAGAGAGGGTTAGGGACCCGCTCTTATTAGTTGGCGCAGTCAAGAGTGTATCCAGATCTCCTGACACGACCACCTTGCCGCCGTGAACACCGGCGCCAGGTCCTATGTCTACCAGGTAATCGGACGAGTAAATAGTCTCTTCATCGTGTTCGACGACGATAATGGTATTGCCAAGGTCGCGGAGATTAAGAAGCGTCTTTATGAGACGGTCATTGTCGTGGGCATGAAGACCGATAGTCGGCTCATCAAGGACGTATAAAGCGCCGACAAGCCCCGAGCCGAGCTGTGAAGCGAGCCGGATGCGCTGGGCCTCTCCACCAGAGAGCGTATGGGCCCTACGGTCAAGCGATAGATATTCAATGCCGACGTTTAACATGAAGGAAAGGCGGGCTTCTATCTCTTTCGTCACCACTTTGGAAATGTTTTTTTCCCGGACGGTCAGTTTCAGTTTCCGGAACAATTCGT
>JBBUBT010000024.1:0-8235 GCA_038058135.1 Patescibacteria group bacterium | reverse complement strand
TTCTTCGAAATGCTCGGCAATTTTTCTTTTGGCGGGTATTGGAAGAAAGAAGCTATTCAATATGCTTACGATTTCATTACGAAAGAGATGGAACTCAAAATTGACTACGTATCAGTTTTCAAAGGTGAAGTGGGAATGCCGGAAGACAGTGAATCAGAAAAGATTTGGAAAGAAATTGACGCGGGTATTGAAATCAGAAAGGCGGGAAGAGATGATAACTTCTGGGGTCCGACAGGAGAAGAGGGGCCGTGCGGACCGACGACAGAAATATACGTAAACGGCATTGAGATTTGGAATATCGTTTTTAACGAACATTACCAAAATAAAGATAAGACTCTGCGCCCGTTGGATATAAAAGGCATCGATACCGGGATGGGCCTCGAGCGTCTCGCCATGGTTTCGCAGAAAGTACCGACAGTCTTTAATACGGATTTATTTGATTTTGCCGCCCCAATTAACACAAAAGAAAAAAGAATTATTGCTGATCATCTCAGAGCGGCTTCGTTCATGATTTCAGATGGTGTCAGACCATCCAATAAGGAAGCAGGATCTGTCTTAAGGCGATTAATGCGTACTATAATTAGCTATAAAGAGGTCGATTTTAAAACAATTATTGAAAAAATCATCGATAAATACAAAAATTCATATAACAATCTCAATACTCAACTGATAATTTCAGAATTTGAGAAAGAAAAATCAGGATATGTGAAAGCATATGAATCAGCTAAGAAGATTTTAAAGAAAAAAGCAGGCAAAGAATTAACTGGCGCCGAAGCTTTTAACGTCTCTTCGACTCTAGGTATTAGAATCTCTGATATATTAAAAGTCACAGAAGAGGTGGGTGTGTCACCGTCTCCAGCCTATGATGAAGAGCTCGAAAAATCCGCTAAAGAGCACCAAGAAATATCAAAGGCAGGCATGGAGCAGAAGTTCAAGGGCGGGCTCGCGGGGCACTCAGAGGTGGAGGTGAAGTACCACACCGCCACCCATTTATTGCACCAGGCGCTTCATGACGTGCTCGGCGACGAGGTAATGCAGAAGGGTAGCAATATCACTCCGGAGCGCTTGCGCTTCGATTTTTCATTTCCAAGAAAGATGACGGAAGAAGAAAAAAGGGACGTTGAAAAGATAGTTAATGATAAGATAAAAGCGTCTTTGCCGGTAAAAAAGGTTATAATGTCCAAAGCCGAAGCCGAGAAAACCGGCGCGAGAATGTTCTTCGGCGAAAAGTATCCCGACGAAGTCTCAGTTTATTTCATCGGAGATTACTCTAAAGAGTTCTGCGGCGGACCACATGTGGAAAATACGGGAGTTCTAGGAGAGTTTAAGATTATAAAGGAAGAGGCAGTGGCCGCCGGCATTAGAAGAATTAAGGCGGTTTTGTTATAATCATAAATCATGCCGAGAAACATTGACGATATTATCGTGCCGGAAAGGCGGAAGAGCATCCGCGACATTCCCATTCCAGCCGGCCGTCGCAAGAACGATAATCCGGCTCGTCCCGCTGTCCGTAAAATAGAAAAGACCAAGCATGTTGATGTGACGGTATCGCCTGAGGAGCTCGGAGATGCGGCGCGGCCGCGCCACAATCCGGATTTTCCACGCTCGAGAAGAGGTTCCCGAAAGAAAGTGTGGCTCGCGGGAATGTTGGGAGCGCTTATTCTCATCTTCGCCATCCTTTCCCTATTCGACGGCGCCACTTTCGCTTATGTGCCAAAGTCCGCCGCTCTCACTTTCAATAACGAAACCTATACCGCGAAGAAATCCGGTACCAATGGGCTTTTCTACAGCGTAGTCAAGCTCTCTCGCGAGAAAGGGGTTGCAGCTTCTGCCGAAGGTGAGGCAAATGTGGAGAGAAAGGCTTCCGGGATTATCGCTGTTTATAACGATGCTTCGACCGAACCGCAAAAGCTTATAGAAAATACCCGCTTCGAGTCATCCGCAGGGAAAATTTACCGCATTAAGAACGCTATTACCATACCGGGGAAGTCGACTGTTTCCGGTACCTCAGTACCGGGGAGCATTGAGGTAACCGTCTATGCCGACGAGCCGGGGGACTCTTATAATGCAGGTCTCTTGGACTTCACTGTGCCAGGCCTTAAGGGCACGCCGCGTTACTCGACCATCTATGCCCGTTCTAAAACTCCCATGACAGGCGGCTTTGTGGGTAAGGAAAAAACGGTCAAACCAGAAGACTTAGCTCGCACCAAAACGGAACTTCAAACAACTTTGCAAGATGAGCTCTGGCGCGAAGTCCAGGCCGAAGTACCCGGAGACTTCATCCTATTTCCATCGCTTTTGTCGTTTACTTTCGAAGATTTGCCCCAGACGGGAGCTTCCGGCAATTCCGTAACAGTTAATTCCAAGGGCAACTTATACGGCGTCATGTTCAAGAGAAGCGACCTAGCGAACTATCTCGCCAATAAAAAGCTCAGTCTTCCCGAAGGCGAGCTTCTGGAAATCCCCGGGCTAGACTCTCTCAACGTCTCTTTCGCAGGGACTCCTCCGTCCGACCTCTTTTCTTTAAACGAAGTCAATTTCAAGATAGAGGGCAATGCCACTTTGCTGTGGCTTACTGATGAAGTCGCTCTGAAGGCGGACATTCTTGGCAGGAGCAAGAGGGATATTACCGCTATTCTCAAGAATTATCCGACGGTCGCTTCCGCCAGTGTTACCGTAAGGCCGTTTTGGAAGAGTTCATTGCCGAGTGAGGGCAACAAGATATCCATAAAAAGAATGCATCCTTAGTAAATATGCAGCCCAGCAAAGAACTTGAAAAGACGGGTGTTGTGATGGAGTCCCTTCCAAATATCATGTTTAAGGTGAAATTAGACCCCGAAGGACAAGGGAACGGGGCAGGCGAGAGCGGTGAACCGATTTTGGCATATTTATCTGGGAAAATGAGATTGCATCGCATACGGGTTCTGGTGGGGGACAAGGTGCTTTTAGAGCTCGAGCCCTACGGCGGCAAGGCCCGTATAATTAAAAGGTTATAATATAACCTTTTAACGGCTCTAGACCCCCACACCTATTTCAGATCTGAAATAGGTGTGGAGGTAGACATAAAACAGGGGTTAGGTTAGAATACGAACTTGTCATGAAAGTCAAGGCAGCGGTCAGAAAAAAGTGCGCTCAGTGCCAAATAGTCCGCAGAAAGGGCTATGTTTACGTGGTTTGTAGAGCCAATCCCCGTCATAAGCAAAGACAAGGTTAATGAGAATACTCGGCGTCACCATCCCGGAGGAAAAGCGTCTTGAAATCGGCTTAACGACCTTATACGGCGTAGGCCGTTCGCGCGCTCGCCAAATTTTGACCCGCGCTGGCGTGCCTCCTTCTATTAAAACGAAGGAGACAACCGTCGAACAGGAAAACAAGATACGCTCGATTATCGAATCAATGCGGCTGGAGGGCGACCTCAAGCGGGAAGTAACAGGCAACATCAAGCGTCTGAAGGACATCAAGTCTTATCGAGGCATCCGTCATCAGAGAAATTTGCCGACGCGCGGCCAGCGTACCAAGACTAATTCCAGAACTACCCGAACTTACCGCGGCAGAAAGACGGCCGGCACCGGCAGGAAGATTGCCGAGAAGAAGTAAGATTTAGGATTTAAGATTTAAGAATGGGTAAGAAAAAAATTGCTACAGCTCCGACGTCCGAAACTCCAGAGAAGTCTGGAGTCGGAGTCCCGACCGAAAGCGTCGGGATTGAAAAAAAGACTAGCGCAAAAAGGCGAATCGATTCCGGAGTGCTTTGCGTGGAATCCACCTACAACAACACCAAACTTGTGCTCACCGACAACTCCGGCCAGACTCTCGCCTGGACTTCAAGCGGGTCTTTAGGCTTTAAAGGAGCAAAGAAGGGTACGCCCTTCGCCGCTGCCAAGGTTGGCGAGACCCTTGCGGCCAAAGCCCAAACGCTTGGCGTAAAAGAAGTAAAAGTGGTGGTTAAGGGCGTCGGCTCTGGCCGGGAATCAGCTATTAGGGGCTTTATCTCGAAAGGCATCAATCTCGTCTCTATCCAGGATATGACCCCGGTTCCGCATAACGGCCCGAAGCCGCCTAAGCCGCGCCGCACTTAGTTCGACAAGCTCACTATACATAAAATGAAAATAGGACCAAAATACAAAATAGCCAGGCGCCTTCAGGCCCCCGTCTTCGAGAAAACACAGACTCCCAAGTACGCACTTTCTCTTGCAAGGAAGGAGCGCACCGGAGGCAAGAAGGGCCGCCCGAAGTCCTCGAGCGAATTCGGCCTCCAGCTTCTGGAGAAGCAGAAAGCCCGTTTCAGCTACGGTATAAGCGAGAAACAATTCAGGAATAACGTAGAGAAGGCCTTGCATTCTGACGTACCGGTCCAGAAGCTCTTCACGCTTCTTGAGAGCCGTCTTGATAATGTGCTCTATCGCGCGGGTCTCGCCAAGTCGCGAGCTCAAGGACGGCAAATCGCGAGTCACGGCCATGTCCTGATTAACGGCCGTAGGGTTACCGTACCGTCAATCATTCTTTCGAAAGGAGACGTGGTAACCATCCGTCCCGGTTCCGTAAACAGCCCGCTTTTTGCCGAGGTGGGAGAAAGGATGAAAACTGTCACTCCTCCCGCCTGGCTCAAGACGGAGCCCAGTGCGAGAAACGCGGAAGTTCTGGATGTGCCGGTCTACACGCCCGGGGAACAAGTCTTCGATTTGGGGGTGGTTATCGAATTCTATAACAGATAATGAATACTTGCGTAACACCTAATATTAGCGTATAATTAAACCTTAATTTTTATACTTTTTATGGCGGACTACACAATACACTTGCCTTCGAAACCGCGCGTTATCTCCGATGACGGGGAAAAAGGGGTTTTTGAAATAGACGGTTTTTATCCGGGTTATGGCCACACCTTGGGGAATTCCTTGCGCCGCATTCTCTATTCGTCTCTTCCCGGCGCGGCTATCACCTCTGTGAAGATTACCGGGGTCAATCACGAATTCTCCGTCATTGACGGGGTTAAAGAAGATGTCATCACCGTCCTTCTCAATCTAAAGAAAGTACGTATGCGCTTCTCCACCAACGAACCGCAGACGCTTTATCTCAAACAGAAAGGCGAGAAGGTGGTTACCGCAGCCGATCTGGAAGTGCCGGGGCAGGTGGAAATTCTTACTCCAAACGAACTCATCGCCACCCTTACTAAGAAGACCAGCGCGCTTGAGATGGAAATCAGGGCCGAAAAAGGCCTTGGTTTTATGCCTAAGGAGATGATAGATAAATCCCGCGTGGACATCGGCACTATCGCGCTCGACGGCATCTTCACTCCCATTCGCAGGGCGAGTTATGAAGTAGAAAATATGCGCGTCGGCGACCGTACCGACTTTAATAAACTCCGCATCAATATCGAGACAGACGGAACTATTACTCCGACGACGGCGCTTACTTCCGCTATCGAGATAATGATAAACCAACTCAAGGCCATAGTCGGCTTCAAGGAAGAAGAGCCGGCTCTGCCTGAAAAGGGCACAATAGAGCTTCCGGTTGCCGCTACGCGTTCTGAAGTTGACCCGGAAGTGCTGAAGACCCGCGTGGAATCGCTCGACATCAGCGCCCGCACCGTAAACGCGCTCTCCGATGCCAACATCCGCACCGTCGGAGGTCTTGCCAGAAAGAAGGAGAAGGACCTCTTGGAAATTGAAGGATTGGGCACCAAAGGCATTCAAGAAATCAGAAAAGCGCTCGGCGAATTCGGCATCACTTTAAAATAAATGCGACATCATAATGCCAACAGAAAGTTCGGCCACGAAAGAAACCAGAGGAAGGCTCTGATGAAATCTTTGGCATACTCGCTTGCGCTTAAAGGCAAAATAAAGACTACCGAAGCGAAGGCGAAGGAGCTTCGTCCTTACATTGAGAAACTTGTAACTTTAGGCAAGTCCGGTACTCCGGCCTCTCGCCGCTTGCTTGAGGCGAGAGTGGGTAGGGAGGCGGCTAAGAAAATCTTTACCGACCTTTCTCCGGCCTACAAGCTTCGTGCCGGCGGCTATACCAGAATTACTAAGATGGTAAGGAGGAAGTCCGACGGCGCTCCTCAAGCAATCATAGAATTTGTATGAAATATACTGTAGACGCGAAGAATAGAGTTCCCGGAAGAGTTGCTACCGAGATAGCAGTCTTACTCATGGGGAAAAACTTAACAAGTTTTTCCAGGAACGCAGTTCCTGCGGGCATCGTTGTTGAAGTGATTAATGCCGGCGGCTTAAGCTTGCAAGCTAAAAAACTAAAAGATAAAACCTATGCAACTCACTCCGGTTATCCGGGCAATCTGAAGCTAGAAACCATGGGCCATGTGGTCGAGAAGCGCGGTGCCAAGGAGGTATTGCGCCGCGCCGTCTACGGGATGCTCCCGAAGAACAAGCTTCGCCCGCGCATGATGAAGAATTTGAAAATCCGTGATTAAGGACAAATACATTGAAGCGATAGGGAGAAGGAAGACTGCTGTGGCACGAGTGCGTATTACCGATGCGACTAAAACGACCTTGTCCGTAAACGACCAGGACTTTGAAAAATATTTTCCAACCCAGGAACTACGCAACACCGTGCTCTCCGTCTTTAAAGATACGGAAGGCAAGTTTATGGTGACGGCCAAGCTTAAGGGCGGCGGCATCTCAAGCCAGGCCGAAGCGCTTCGCCACGGCCTCGCCCGAGCGCTCATCACTCATGAGCCGAATCTTCGCACTAAGCTCAAGGTTAAGGGCTTCCTCAAGCGCGACCCCCGCGCCAAAGAACGCCGCAAATTCGGCCTCAAAAAAGCCCGCAAAGCCCCTCAGTGGAGTAAACGCTAGTCACTTAGCTGTCCGATAGCTAAGTGTGTATTGTGTCATACGTTATCTTTTCCCGACCGTGAACTAATAACGTATGGAGAAATTTAAGCAAAACGAAACCCCGTACCAGAGCAAAGCTCGGTACGGGGCATGGGGCGGCTGGGGGCCGCCCTTGTGAAAAGGTGCGTACGATCGATGTGGAGTTCAGTTTCTCGACGCGGGTTCTGTCAGAATGCGCTGGAGTTCGCTGAACATTTCCCGAAAGACGTGTCGCAACCCAAGTGCGATCATAGGAATCGTGAATATGAGCAGATTGCCGAAGAAGACCTCCGGCGGTAAGCCGCCCGTGTCCACGTTGGGGAACCCTTCCTCATATTTTGCGAACTGGTTGGTCATCCTGGCGTTCGCGAGTAACACCTGTAAGACTTGCAAGGCAAGACCTTGCAGGTGTAGCAGACCTTGCAGGTGTAGCATGGAGTAAACGCTAGTCACTTAGCTGTCCGATAGCTAAGTGTGTATTGTGTCATACGTTATCTTTTCCCGACCGTGAACTAATAACGTATGGAGAAATTTAAGCAAAACAAAACCCCGTACCAGAGCGTAGCTCGGTACGGGGCGTAGGCGACCGAAATCGTCCCTTGCACACGCCGCCGTGATGACGGTTACATCATCCTGAAGACGAAGTACAGACCCAGTATTCCACCCCACATCGTTTGAGCAATAACGTGGGTGACACGTGCCCATTGCGGAAGACGGCTGAGAGCGTCATTGACTCCAATGAGTTCGTTGATGATAACCATCACCACCGTCCCAATGAGAATGAGACCCAAAAACTTGATGTACTTCACGTCACACCTCCTTTACTATCATACACCCGAAATAGTATTTTGTCAAGTATGCTTGATTTGGGCCATTAAAGTCGGTATTCTATGGAAGCTATGAAGGAACCCGAGAACGATAATGAAATAGTACCCGAGGAACTTGACGACTCGGTTGTGGCCGAGGAATCATCTCAAGCTTCTATAAAGAAGCTCAAGGAACGCATTAAGGAATGCGAGGCGAAGGCCAAGGAGTACCTGGATGGCTGGCAGAGAGCGCAGGCCGATTTCGTCAATTTACGAAAGAGAGACGAGGAGGCGAAGGTGGAGTTTCTGAAATTCGCCAATGCGGACTTGATAAGCCAGCTTATACCCGTTCTTGATAGCTTGAATCTGGCCAAGTCGCATGCCGAGCCGATATATAAACAACTTCTGCAGATACTGAAACAGAACGGACTGGAAGAATTAAATCCCATGGGTATGAGATTTAATCCCCGCGAGCATGAATCAATAGGCGTTATCAAAACGGAGAATAAAGATGAAGACCATAAAATACTTGAAGTCGTGCAAAAAGGTTATATACTACAAGGGAAAATTATTAGGCCGGCGCGAGTTAGAATTGG
>JBBUBT010000023.1:3915-9064 GCA_038058135.1 Patescibacteria group bacterium | reverse complement strand
ACTTCAAAAGCCACCTCCACTCCTCCGCGCGGCAAGGCATAAACTATTACGTTCTCATCCGCGTAATCCGCCAGTCTTAGAGCGAGCTTTTGGCCTGCTTCTGTCCGATTCTGGAATCGTACAAATGTGGTAGCCATAATTACTATATTAGTCCCTAAACTTGCTTTAGTGTATTCTATAAAAGCAAAGTTAAAGCAATTGCCGGCTCGTCTAACGGTAGGACACATCCCTTTGGAGGATGGTATTGGGGTTCGATTCCCTGGCCGGCAGCAAGCGAAATTTTTATATCTTTTGATATCTAAAATTTTGCTCTAGCTTCTGGCCGGAGATGAGAAAGCCACAGGCCGACGGGCCGAGGCGGGGTCGAGCAAATTTCCAGTAGGAAATTATGCGTGACCGATTCCCTGACCGGCAGCAATGATTTGAGAGAATAGCTGGGAGCTATTCGAGCAAGTCATCATTGCTCGCACAACAGAGAATCGAATGCCGGAGCGCGACGGCGCAAGGCGGGGTCGAGCAAATTTCCTACAGGAAATTATGCGTGACCGATTCCCTGGTCGGTAGCCAGTAAAAGAGGAAAATTTTATGAAAAATAATATTCAAATTGTAGATTCGAATGATAATATTATCAGTTTTAAAAAACGAGAAGATGTTGATTATAAAAAAGATATTTATCGCGTTACTGGACTATGGGTTACTAACTCTCAAGATGAAGTTTTAATAGCTAAAAGAAAATCAACAAAAGATAAAGACCCAGGTAAATGGGGTCCAGCAGTCGCCGGGACGGTTGAACAGAATGAAACATACGAAAGTAATATAAAGAAAGAAAGCGAAGAAGAGATTGGATTAAGAAATTTAGAATTTAAGATTGGCCTAAAGCGAAGAATATATAAACCTAGAAATTATTTTGTGCAGTGGTTTCTAGTTAAAATAGATAAAAATCTAGATGAATTTAAAATACAGGAAGAAGAAGTAGAACAACTATCTTGGATTTCTGAAGTAAAACTTAGAAAAGATACTGAAAAAAATCCTGAAAAGTATATACCTTCAATGCCTGGGATTATTAATTTATTTATTCCAATAAAATAGATTCTAACGTTCTCAAGCCTTTAAAATAATTTTAATGGAAATTATACCTCTCTCAAAAGAGAATTTGGAGGAAACGATAGAGCTTGCCCATAAAGTTTTTCCTCTAGATGCGGCGGGAGAAAATCCCCCAGAAAAAGGCTTCCGAAAGAGCTTATTACCGGAAGAAGACCGCGAGTATTGGGAGAAAAATAAATTGTTCCGCTTGAATTACTGGGTTTTATTGGATGATAGAAGCGATAGAGTAATCGGCGTTACTGGGCTATATGCTTTCTCCGACCATAAGGAAGAGGCGTGGCTGGCTTGGTTTTGTATTGACCCGGCCGAGCGAGGCAAGGGCTTAGGTAGGCGGTTGTTAGAATGGACTATGACCAAGGCAAAAGAAGAAGGGTACTCCGTTTTCAAACTTTATACGTCAACAGATCCCAACGAAGCGGCGGCCCAAAATCTTTACGAGAGTATTGGGCTGAAAATTACAGAAGAACAGAAAGACTCGGAGAGTGAATACAAAATTTTATACAGGCAACGCAGTCTTTAAATAGTTGTTGTAAAAATTTGGTATTATTAATATCATGTACAGTAATATTGAAAAGAAGTTTTCGAGCAATTTGTGCGGCAAATGCGGCGCCGATGCGCCGAACTGGAAGTGCCCGGGGTGCGGCGGAGTGTCGGACAAATTCAACCCATCTCATTTTCAAACCTGCAAATTCAAAGGCAAGATGGAGCCCCAGTGCCAGCCGTGCGGCGAGGCCGAATCCAAGTGCACTTGCTAAAAACTGGGAAAGTCCGAGTTTCCCGGCACGTTATAATGTGTAAATGAACCCCACTTCGCTAAAGCTACGAGGGGCGAGGAAAGTCTTGTGGCTTCTCATACCTTTTATATTGCTCGGGGCTTATTTGTATAAGCTGGAGGTTAACCAACAACAAACAACCAACGACCGACAACCAGAAAAAACGGCTGAAATTAAATTATTCGTAAGACCCGAGAATCCGATTCAAGGCGAGCCGGTCCTGGTCTCCGTAAAGAACCTATCCGGTACGAATACGGTGCGCTCAATTGTCTTTAATGGCAAATCTCTCGGAATCTTCGACAACTCGGCTCTTATCGGTATTGATTTAAGACAAACTACCGGCTCTTATCCCGTAGTGGCCACGCTCTCGGACGGCCGCACGGTAAAAAGAAATTTACCGGTCGGCACCCGCACTATAGTAAAGGCGCCAGTCGGCATCCCTGAGAAGCTCGGAGGCAATACTCCGGAAGCGGAGAGGGAATTGCTCGATTCTCTGGTCAAGGAAGGCGTCATCATCAACTCCGTGAAGTCCGGTCCTTCTAAACTCTGGAGCGGTAAGTTTGTTTGGCCCCTACATGAACAAATTATCGTAACCGACCCGTATGGATATAGTCGTATTACCGGCGCTTCAACCATCGCACACAAAGGCACCGACTTTCGGGCCGCCACAGGTACGCCAGTTTACGCTATGAATTCCGGCAAGGTTGCCTTCGTGGATTATTTTAGGAATTACGGTAACACCGTTATCGTTGACCACGGTCTGAGCTTGCTTACGATTTATATGCATCTCTCCTCCGAAATAGATGTGAAAGTCGGAGACATAGTCGAGAAAAGACAATTGGTAGGGAAGTCAGGCGACACCGGCTATGTCTTGGGCCCGCATCTCCACGTCACCGTCCGCATAAACGGCATATCCATCGACCCGATGAAATTCATGGCACTTCTCGGAGAATAATCTTCTTTACAATATCCTTACAAACTTGAGTATTTAAGGATATTGTTTAAAATATTTAGTATGACTCAGGCGAAACTTAAATCAACGAAGCAGATGGAAAGGCATCTTAAGGGTATTAGCAATCACTATCGCATTGCCATCATGCTTTATTTATCCGGAAACAGGGACGCCACTCTTGATAATATAATTGAAACATTAGATGCAAACGAGAAAACTATTGGCGAGCATGTCAGAAGACTTTCTATTGCAGGTTTAGTTAATAAAAAACACCGGGGAAAATTTGTGGAACATAATTTATCACCTTATGGTGAAGTTTTTGTGAACTTTCTAAAATCGTTTCAACGCCTTCAATAACACCCTTACAAACTGGAGTATTTAAGGGTGTTATAAGTGCATTTGCGGATTAATTAGAGTAAAATATGAAATATGAAATATGAAAAAAGTTTATATTATCCACGGTTGGGGTGAGTCTCCGGACGAGCCGCTTCATAAATGGTTTGCTTCTCAACTAGAGAAAGAAGGTTTTGAAGTTCAAGTCCCTGCTATGCCGAATACAGACGAGCCGAAAATAGAAACCTGGGTGCCTTTTCTTCAGGAACTTGTCGACATGCCCGATTTAAATACATTTTTTATCGGGCACAGCATCGGCTGCCAGGCAATCTTGAGATTTTTGGAGACCTTGCCTGAAGATACAAAGATTGGTGGAGCCGTTTTTATTGCTGGCTGGTATAACGTCAGGAATCTTGAAACTGAAGAAGAGTGGAAGATCGTAAGGCCGTGGGTGGATACTCCCGGAGATGATGAGAAAGTAAAAAGAGTAGTTAATAGAGCCGTTGTTATTCTTTCAGACAATGATCCATTTGTCGCGCCGGAAAATCAGGAATCTTGGAAGAAGAAAATTGGTGCTACAATAATCATTGAGCATGGCAAGGGACACTTCACGGAAGATGACGGAGTGAAGAGTTTGCCATCCGCTCTCCAGGCTATTCTGGAGATGAGGTAATTATAAAAGCGGTTATTAAACGTCTTATATATTGTATGAAAGCATTAATTTGGATAATCATCATATTACTCATAGGTCTTGGCGCCTGGTACATGATGCGCACGCCTTCGACGAGCACCACTTACGAACCCACAACGGAACAAGATGGTACGGTAAGTGGCGCTTCAACCGGCCCGGAAGCTCCCGCCGAGGAATATCAAGACAAGGGATAATTTCCCAATAAAACAGCAATGGCCAAGCGCAAACAACCCGGCTCCACAGGCAAGGGGAAATTTTACCGTCTCGTAGAAAAGGGTAAGGCCTATGTGGACAGCAAGGGCAAGCTCATAATCACCGACCCGAAAGCGAGGACCGCTTTGAAGCAAATCCGCGGCCCGATTATTCATAAGAAAGCGGATGTCTTCCACGCTCGGCCGAAACGAAAAGCCAAATAACAATCCACATAAGCGGCCGAAAGGCCGCTTTAAGCTGTTATATAATAAGACCATATAATTAACTAAAAATTATGGAACTGACAATTTTGTTATCAAAGGTATTCGGCTTCTATTTCATCATCGTGGGCGCTCTCTTGCTCTTCCGCCGCGGCTACTTCAAGAGCATCGTGAATCTTTTCGTGGAAGAGCCGGTACTGCGCTTCATGATGGGCATTATCATGCTCGTCAGCGGCCTTTTCCTGGTCGTTTCTCATCAGGATTGGTCTAACTTCGTCACTGGCTTCATCTCACTTTTAGGTTGGGCGGTAATCGTAAAGGCGCTTCTCTACATGAATCTCTCCAACAGTTCCGTCAGAAAGTGGACTAGCTGGTTTAAAATCAATAGTTCCTACGGCATTATCGCCGCGCTTCTCTACGTAGCGCTCGGACTTTATCTCACCAACTTCGGATACGGCTGGTATTAAATTATCTATTAGATAATTTAATACCCTCAAATTTAGACCACACCGCGGCAGTAAGACAGCGCGGCCTTTGCTCGTCATATTGTTAGTTATCAGTAATCATAAAAAATATGGCACAAGACGACAATGAGATGGGCGGCCGCGGGTTCGCCGGCATGTCCGAAGAGAAGCGCAAGCAAATAGCTTCCAAGGGCGGCAAGGCGGCCCATGAAAGTGGCAAGGCCAATGAATTTGACTCCGAAACTGGCCGTGAAGCCGGCCGGAAAGGCGGCCAGGCAGGTAGAGAGAACCGGGGAGGTGAGATGTAAATCTAACCTGAATATTTTTGACATCAGAGAAATATTCGCATACCCTTACAACTCGGAGGGTGATATGGACAAATTTCCATATGGGAAACGGAATTTCAAAACGGTTGAGGA
>JBBUBT010000023.1:0-3815 GCA_038058135.1 Patescibacteria group bacterium | reverse complement strand
AGCACTTTCGGATTGCTTTCGGGGTCTATGGTGAAATAAAGAAATGTTCTGTTCGGTCCGTTGGTATACATGATAATCTGCCTCGCGTCCGCCGCTTTATATTTGAAGCCGCTTCGGTCAAATGTTTTTCCTATTTTATAAATTCCATCCATCAAGGCGAAGCAAGTTTCTTCTTGCGCGGGATCCGCGCAAGCGCCGGAAGTCTGGTGCGAAAGAGCTTTTAAGCCGGTCAAATCATGATTCTTGGCAAATTCTAAATACCGTTCAAATACATTCCATGCTTCCGTTTTTATCGGGTCATTATCTGGGAACAAGCCGGGGAAATTGAGGTCTGGCCTGAAGAAAAATATTCCTGCGACTGCAAGCGCCGCCGCGACTGCGATATATTTGCTCATGCTTCCAATATATCATAAAATAACCAAGCATGATCTTCTTTGACCGCGTCTCTAAAGTCTATCCGGATGAATCCATAGCTCTCGAGGATGTCACCTTTTCCATAGAGCCGAAGGAGTTCATATCCATAGTCGGACCGTCCGGTGCCGGGAAAACCACGCTCCTGAAGCTCTTTCTTGCGGAAGAAAGGCCTTCCGCCGGCCAGGTCTTTTACCAAGAGGCCGATGTCCACACGCTCGGCAAAAAGGAGATAAACGAATTTCGCCGCAAGGTCGGAATGATTTTCCAGGATTTCCGCCTGCTCTCAGGCAAAACGGTTTATGAAAATATCGCTTTTACCATGGAGGCGGCCGGAAGGACTGATGAAGAGATAGAGCAGGACGTGCCGCACGTACTGGAATTGGTGGACCTGTCTTCTAAAATATGGAACTTCCCGCGAGAGCTTTCCGGCGGGGAGAAGCAAAGGGTGGCTATAGCGCGGGCCCTCGTCAACGAGCCGGACGTTATCATCGCCGATGAGCCGACAGGCAATCTCGATCCGGTGAACACTTATGATGTCGTCCAGATATTGAGGAAAATAAATGACCTTGGTACGACGGTCATCCTCACTACTCACAACAAAGGTATAATAGATTCATTGGGCAAGCGCGTCGTAGCCCTCGACCGGGGCAAGATTATAAGAGACGATAAAGCCGGTAAATATTTTTCTTAGTTCGACGAACTCACTACAAGTAAAATGATTAATAAAGAAATGTTTTTTACCAAATTGAGGAGAGTTGTCCGGACCGGTTTTTTCAATTTCTGGAGGAACGGAACGGTTTCCCTGGCTTCCGTTCTCGTTATGATGGTGACGCTCGTGGTCATTGGTATGATCTCATTCTCGAGTGCTATTCTCGATACTTCGCTTGCCGAGCTAAAAAATAAGATTGATATAAATGTCACTTTCGTTACTACCGCCCCGGAAGAGGAAATTCTGCGCATCAAGCAAACACTGGAATCCCTGCCGGAAGTCTTTCTCGTCACTTATCAGACTCGTGAAGAGGCCTTGGCGGCTTTCAAAGACAGGCACCAGAACGACCCGTCCATACTCGCGGCCTTAGATGAGCTGGGGGAAAATCCTCTGGGAGCGGTTCTTAACATCAAAGCCCGCGACCCTTCCCAATACGCGTCGGTGGCCAACTTTCTTGAAAGCGATAATACGCTTTCGGGTAGCGGTGTTACCATAGTCGACCGCATCAACTACTTCCAAAATAAAGTGGCTATAGACAAGCTCACGAGCATCATTGCGGCCGCCGACCGTCTGGGATTCGCCTTGACTATGTTTCTGGCTATAATCTCGATGCTTATCGCTTTCAATACCATTCGTTTGACCATTTATATAGCTAAAGACGAAATAAGCGTCATGCGGCTCGTCGGCGCCTCCACCACTTATATCCAGGGACCGTTCGTAGTTGTGGGAATAATATACGGTCTTTTCGCCGGGCTACTGACCCTTCTTCTCTTCTTACCCATAACCTACTGGCTTTCAAAAGTCACCGCAAACTTCTTTGTCGGTTTTAACGTCTTCTCTTACTACCTCAATCATTTCCTGGAAATAGCGTTTATCATACTCGTCTCGGGAACACTCATCGGAGCGCTCTCGAGTATTCTCGCTATCAGGAAATATTTGAAAGTCTAATTTGCATAAAATAGCTAACAGCTATTTTATGGGATTCTCTCCTCTGATGAGTCGGATAAGAATCATGATTATGGCTATTACCAGAAGAACATGGATGAATCCGCCCACAGTGTAGGAGGTAACGAAACCCAATAGCCAAAGTATCAATAAGACGACGGCGATGGTGGTAAGCATGATATTTAGATTTTACGAGTAATCGTTAAAATAGACGTAAGAAATAGGTGATTATTACTATAGTGCTACTATGCTATGCTATAGGTCAGAAGCGTTCCCCATGCCGGTTACGCGTGAGATGGAGGTGGCGTATGATGTCGCTTAAGGACACGCCGTTGTCAGTTCAGCTGCAGCACGTCAGTGACCCGCATTGGCTCGGAAAGTGGGTTAGGGGTGAGACTTCGGGATTTCCTAACCTCTTCTACCTTTCTGTCGCCATTTTCGGCATCATCGGCCTCGCGAGTTCTTTCTTGCGCTAGCCAGCGGGGGTGAGAGATGGTTGTGGAGTTCACGTGCCTGTCGTGCCAAGGGCAACATATCGTCCAAAAACATTGTTGCTGCGCCAAGTGCAGACCGGACTGCCACTTAGGCGTCTGCCGGAGGTGCTGGAAGGACCTAACGAAGATTCTCGAGAAGTCGAATCCGGAGTTTGCCAATCATCCCAAGATCAAGGGGGCATGGAAGCTCAACTTGGGATAGCGCTAAACAAACAAAAGGGAGCCAGCGCGCTGGCTCCCTTTCTTAATTCTAACTGCACTCGGAGAAGGTTTGTTGCAATTATTCTACTGACTTCAGAGCTTTTTCGGCTACGATATCACGACGGATGGAAGAACCGTATTTATCAGTGCGGAAAATCATTATCTCTCCATCCGCATCAAGAGTAATCTTCCATCCAGGCACTAGCGCCTCTGCGCATATTTCATCAGTCACGGGCAAGCCCAGGCAGCCGTTCGGCCACTCGACTGTCTCAGAACTTATTACTTTTATCTTGTCCGGATGTATCTTGTCGAGAATAGATACAAACTCTATTGTCTCTTCTACCGCTTGCTCGTATGTTTCCCGGGTATTGCTCGGCACTACACCCCGGTTTTTTATAAAGAAATATCCACCAGAAATCGCAAATATAACTATTAATACTGCTATGACTGTGTCCTTATTAATCATGTGAATCTAATTTTAACATATTAAGGATTGCTGGCCTCCTCGGTCTCGGATAATTCTAAATGAGACCTCACAAGGCTTTTCTAATACTTTTAATGTATCAATTTCAACGCTCCTCGGAAGGAGTAAGAACCGCATCCATAAACATCTTACCAAAATCGGTGATCGTAATTGACCCTTGGACAATTTCTATTTCTTTATCTTCAGAAAGACTTTTTTTATAATCAAGGATTATTGGGTGTTCCTCTAAATCTTTATAATATTCCTTATTTGTATACGATTCTTGAAAACTGCCGGTCGGACAAGAGATAATATTCAGGCGCTCGAGATTGCTTAAATATGATGGAGTGAGGTCGGGATATTCAAGTTTTGCTTTATCACCTAATGTTGTGAAGTTAATAAAAGCATAGACATGCCCCTTTGATTCACCTTCTTTCGGCTTTGTTTTTAATCTAACATCAATTTTTGGAAGAACCTCTTCATCGAAAAGTGTCTGCACTAGTCTGGCCTCATCAGGAGATAATTCAGAAATTACATTTACAAATGAAGGGTGAGCTTTTTGAACCTTATTTTTATCCATTGCGTTTGC
>JBBUBT010000022.1:0-4354 GCA_038058135.1 Patescibacteria group bacterium | reverse complement strand
ATATCATAGTATAAACTCTTTTTGTTTAATGATTATTTTAATGGTAAAGTTCTTTTGTAAATAAACCCATTACTTTTAAAATAGAAAAAGAAATTCCCGGCGCACTTGGCCGGGCGGGGAAGATTATGACGCCACATGGAGTGATACACACTCCGGCTTTTGTCGCCGTGGGAATGAAGGCGACGGTTAAGGCGCTTACTCCGGAGCAGATTAAAGAGACCGGCGCGGAAGTAGTTTTAGCAAACACTTACCACCTTTATCTCGAATCAAAATACGGCAATTGACAACTAAACCGTCCGGTATAAGATGATACCCGGCACGAATCGGGGGATGCAGCATGCACTCCAAACCTGGCTGTCGGTTGGCTGGAACCAGAGCTGAGTCGCAATCACGCCGAGCTGACAAGCTCCCATACGACGGTAAGCATTTGACGCTGTGCTCCTGATCCTGGGCCTAGCTCCTCCGCTCTTCGTGCCGTCAAAAGAGGCCATGCGCATTTACGCCATGGCTTTTTGTTTTCTAATATCAAAAGTTTATACTAGGCACCATGTCAGTTTTTAAAATCAACAAAGAGTTTGAGCCAGCGGGGGACCAACCCCGAGCAATCTCGGGGTTGGTCAAGGGCATTCAAGAAGGCCTAAGGCACCAAACCTTGCTCGGTGTGACTGGCTCCGGCAAGACCTTTACCGTGGCCAATGTCATAGAGAAAGTAGGCCTTCCAACGCTCGTCATCGCGCACAACAAGACCCTGGCTGCCCAACTGGCGCAGGAGTATCGGGAGTTTTTTCCGAACAATGCCGTGCATTATTTCGTTTCTTATTACGACTACTATCAACCGGAGGCATACCTGCCCGTTACCGATACTTACATAGAGAAAGAAGCCATGATAAATGAGGAAATTGAGCGCTTGCGCCACGCCTCGACCCAAGCGTTGCTCACTAGGAAAGATGTCATCATCGTCGCATCAGTCTCCTGCATCTACGGCCTCGGTAATCCGGAAGAATATGAGAAAGTGAATCTTAAGTTAGAAGTTGGAAGTTTAAAGTCCAGAACGGAACTGATACGAGAACTCATTAATATTCATTACTCGCGGACAAATACCGACTTGAAACCGGGCACCTTCCGAGCTCTCGGCAATACTTTAGAGATAATACCCATATCGGAACGCATTGTTTACCGTATCGAGCTCGAAGGAAACAAAATTAAAACTATCAAGCGCATAGACGCGGTCTCTCGCTCAATAATCAATGAGGTAAAAGTTTTTTATCTTTTCCCGGCCAAGCACTTCATCACCCAAGATGATGCGAATAAGAGAGCACTCGAGAGCATCAAGTCAGAATTGGAAGACCGGCTCGAGGAATTAAAGGAAGGAGGAAAAATTCTTGAAGCCGAACGTCTTAAGCGTCGCACCTCTTATGACCTCGCCATGCTCCGAGAGGTCGGGTATACGAACGGCATTGAGAATTATTCAAGGCATTTCACCGGGAAGAAACCGGGAGAAGCACCCTACACCTTGCTCGATTATTTCCCTAAAAAATCAGATGGGTCATCTGATTTTTTAACCATTATTGACGAATCGCACGTCACCGTGCCGCAAATCGGCGGCATGTATGCGGGCGATAAGAGCCGCAAGGATACGCTTATTGAACACGGCTTCCGCCTGCCTTCCGCGCGGGACAATCGCCCGCTCAAATTTGAAGAGTTCAATAAAAGGGTGGGCCAGATTATCTACACTAGCGCTACGCCCGCCGATTATGAGAAGGAAAAGAGCGAAAAAATTGTGGAGCAAGTCATTCGCCCCACCGGACTTATTGACCCGGAGGTAATAGTTAGGCCAATTCAGAGCAAAGGTAATTACAAGGGCCAAATCGCGGATTTTATAACAGCCGCGGAGGTGGCTATAGAGAAGGGTGGCCGCGTGATAGCCACGACCTTGACCAAGAAGATGGCGGAAGACCTAAGCGAGTATCTAAAAGAAAAGAAAATTCGGGCCGAATATCTGCATAGCGATATAAAGACCATTGAGAGAATCGAGATTCTAACCAAACTCCGCCGGAAAGAGTTTGACTGCATTGTGGGCGTCAATCTCTTGAGAGAAGGGCTCGACCTGCCTGAAGTAACACTCATAGGTATTCTTGATGCAGACAAGGAGGGATTTCTACGCTCGGAGACTTCTCTTATACAGATTATTGGCCGGGCCGCGAGAAATGTTCTGGGTAGAGTAATTCTCTATGCTGATACTATGACCGGCTCGATGAAAAGGGCCCTAGACGAGACTGCCCGCCGCCGCACGCTCCAGACTGAATACAATAAAAAGCACGGCATTACTCCCCAGACCATTATTAAAAAGATAAAAGATATTACCGACACTCTCGAGCGCGAGCATCATCAAGCCGTAGGCCTCCTCCTAGAAACAGACGAGAAACTTTTCAAAAAATCTCCCAAGAAACTTATCAAAAATAAGATGAAGGAAATGGAAGAGGCGGTCAAAAACCTCGACTTCGAGTCGGCAGCTATACTGCGAGATGAAATAAAGGTGCTGGAAGATAAATTAGAGAAAAAATCGAAGAGGTCATAAATCGAGACGAAGTCCCGTACCGAGCTTTGCTCTGGTACTGGACGAAACCGCAGCCATTCTTCAAGATGAGATACGGGCGCTCGAAGCGAAATTATCCCCAAATTCTCTCAAGAAATAAAAGTACTACCCATAATCTAGTGTATTATGATAACATACGATATATCATATGTTATGCCGCACCTTTCAAAAAGAAAAATCCATAAAAAATATTTCGATAAGCTTATCTCAGAGCTTCTGAGGTCCTTAGAGCGATCTTTTAAAAATGGTAAGACAAAATCAGTATTCTACGAATTCTTTACCTATACCGAGCGAGCCATGTTTGCTAAGAGACTGGCCGTAATCGCCATGCTTTCTCAGAATATTTCGACTTACACGATTGCTGAGACGCTTTGTATGAGTCCGTCGACAGTCGACAAAATGTCTTTAAGATTTGAAAGGGGTAAATACAATGAAATTATTAAATACGCTTTAGGAAGTAAGGATATATGGGGAATAATCGAAAACATTGTGACTGCTGGAGGATTTATGCCGCCCAGAGTTGGTGGTCGGCGGTGGAAAAAGTTTGATAAATATCTTTACGATAAAAAACTGCTTGAAACATAACATACGATATATCGTATGTTATGTTAAATTTGTGCCTATCAATAAAGGTGTGATACTATAACCCGGTCGTTTATACCCCTATGGGCCAACCCGGGGGCGATTTGCTTTATTTATGAATAAAAAAGAAGACCTTATCATCGTTAAGGGCGCACGCACTCACAACCTTAAGAATATTACGGTCGAGATGCCACGCAATAAAATGATTGTTTTTACCGGCCTTTCCGGGTCGGGTAAATCATCACTGGCTTTCGATACCATTTTCGCCGAGGGGCAGCGCCGCTACGTCGAGAGCCTCTCGAGTTACGCCCGACAGTTCTTGCGCCAGATGCAGAAGCCGGATGTAGATGAGATAGTCGGTCTCTCGCCCGCAATCTCCATAGACCAGAAGAGCCGTTCGAACAACCCGCGCTCGACGGTGGCGACTATCACCGAAATATACGACTACTTGCGCATACTCTACGCCCGCATCGGCCGGCCGCACTGTCTGGTCTGCGGCGCCGAAATCAAAAAGCTCTCAAACGAGGAAATCAAAAATTTCGTCTTAGAAGAGATAGGAAAACACAAAGGAGTATTACAAGTTCTTTCTCCAATCGTACGAGGCAGAAAAGGGGAATACTACCAGTTACTATATGATCTGTTGGGTAAGGGGTATAGCGAGGTGATAGTAGACGGGAAAAAGTTTTCTTTGCGCGAGCGTATAGAGTTGACTAAGACGAAGAAACATGAAATTTCAGTTATCGTAGATTCCATTTCAATCGCTGATTTCAAGACAGATGAGAAATCGTCAGACGAGCGACTCTCAGAAGCGATAGAGAAAGCTTTGCAAGAATCGGACGGGCTTTTGCTGTTTAAATTTGGGGAGGAAGAGCATCTCATGTCTGCTAAATGGGCTTGTCCCAAAGACGGGTTTTCATTCCCGGAAATCGAGCCTAGGCTCTTCTCCTTCAACTCTCCGTATGGGGCCTGCCCGGATTGCAACGGCCTTGGCACCAAGTACCTTTTCGGTTCAGAACCGTGCGAACGCTGTGGCGGCAAACGGCTGTGTGAAGAGGCACTTCATGTGCTCGTGGGAGGCAAAAACATTGTCGAATTGACGGCACTCTCCATCAAAGATTGCGACGAATTGTTCCGGAAACTGAAACTGACCGTCCGGGAAAAAAACATTTCCAAAGT
>JBBUBT010000021.1:0-2127 GCA_038058135.1 Patescibacteria group bacterium | reverse complement strand
AAACTTTTTATAAAAGAGATACCCGACTTCGCGCCGGAGGCGCTTCGTCGGGCGATGCCGGAACTGCCGTGGGACAAAAGGCGATGCCTTTTGAAATTAGGTATCTCTCCCGAGCACGCGGAAATTTACGTGACGGAGCCGGAGTGGGGAAGTTATTTCGAGGAGGTAGCGGAAATTTTGAAAGACGCTAAACTAATCACGCTTGCTTCAAATTACATAACGAGCGAACTTGAAGTAAGGGTTAGCGCAATAGAGCTTGCCGAAGTTGTGCGCATGATTGAGGCCGGAGAAATTTCTTCGCGAGGGGCGAAAGAAATTCTAAAGATACTCCAGAGCGAGGGCGGCGAGGCACGTGAAATTGCCGAGAAAAATAATTTGCTGCAAATCAGCGATAGGGAAGTCTTGAGAAAATTTGTTACGGATGTTATCAAAGATAATCCAAAAGCTCCGATTCAATTTCTGGTTGGGCAAGTTATGAAAAAAACTTCCAATCGCGCTAACCCTGAAGTTGCCAAAGAACTACTCCTCAAAGTGCTTGATAGTTAATTTCCTCATCCGCTTCTCGGCGTTTGATTTGTTCGTGCCTCCTTCAATATCTTCAATTATTTTTTCTAGAGATGACAGCTTGTAAACCCGGTAGTTGTTCATAGGGTGCCTTTGGGCGTGGAACTTGCCAGACCTGTCCCAATTACGCAGAGTGAGAGGGGATACGCCTAATATCCCCGCCGCCTCTTTGATGGAAAAATATATTTCTTTCATAAGCTTATCTTATATAAACATTATTAATCATTCATACTCAATTTTATAAGTATTTATATTATCTATCAAGCTCTATTGTGGATAACTATTATTTTTAGTTTTACAAATATTAAGGCTTAAAATATAGCTTTATTTTCTAATGAGCCTTAAAAGGTAAATTTATAATAAAATCTATCATTTTTTTTGGTATTTTTCTTATCCACAGTTTTTCACAATTTATCTATAGGGTTTTCCATATCCGAGATTTATAATTTATGTTGATGACATTGGCTATTTTATCTGAAGGATAGGAGCTAATCTCGGCTAGCCGAGCGGCAAAAAAGGTCGGTTATACAAGCGACTACATAGGCCAGCTTTGTCGGGCTAAAAAAATTCAAGGTAAATTGGTAGGCAAGACCTGGTATGTTGATTTTCAAGTCCTTGTTGGATATTGGATATAAGAAAAATCGTCTTTTACTATCCACAGTTTTCCATAGGTTATCTATAGGGTTTTCCACATCCGAGATTTATAATTTATATTGATGTCATTAGCTATTTTATCGGAAGGCAAGGAGCTAATCTCGGCTAGCCGAGCGGCAAAAAAGGTCGGTTATACAAGCGACTACATAGGCCAGCTTTGTCGGGCTAAAAAAATTCAAGGTAAATTGGTAGGCAAGACCTGGTATGTTGATTTTCAAGCGCTAGTCGAATATAAGAAAAATCGCCAATATGGGAAAGGAAGAAAGACCCCAACTAGTCCGACACTGCCCTTAAACAAAACTGAACTTGCCAAAGGCCCAAAAATTTTCCCCGTCCTTACTTCTCTCTTTGATAAAATTCCACCGGCTCCAAAACCTTCTCATTATACTTTCCATAAAATTACCGCCATCGCCCTCTCGATAATACTTGCTTTCGGAGCAAGCTTCTCCCTCTTACGAGAAATCTCTCCTCTTGCCGCCGGAAATTCACAGGTCGCTGCCGCTTCTCTCTTCGACCTTGTCGCGGATTCTCTAAGTTTCCTTACCGACGGGTGGAATGAATTAAAACAAATCGCCTTAGGAGGGTTCAATGCTCCGACGAGTCAGGAAAATTTTCACGGCTTAACCCGTCAAAATCCGACGGGCTCCGACACCGATGATAATTTCCCTGACTCGTCTCCGCCCCAATCAATCGCCGTAACCGAAACCACCCCTTCTCTTACCCTGGACTCAATCAGGGCGGAACTCAAAACGGAACTCGAAAGCTACGTAAACGCTCGTCTCTCCGGCATCGAGTCTCCAATCGTCGTCTACTCTTCAAGCCCTGTCATTCGAGAAGTGGAGACCATAAGGCAGGAGATTCTCCTGGCGGACACTAGACCCACGGTAACAAGACAGTCCACTTCCGACG
>JBBUBT010000020.1:14179-15734 GCA_038058135.1 Patescibacteria group bacterium | reverse complement strand
TACCACTTGAAGAATTAATGTTTGCTTTCAGCTTCGGATTCCTATGGTCGAGCATCTATGAGCACTTTACATGGAGAAAATTAAAATCAAACAAAATATGAACGATAAGAAAACCTATCAGTGTCCGGAATGTGGCCTGCATTACGAAGAAAAAAGTCGAAAAGACAAGTGCGAAGCGTGGTGTAAAGAACATCACAGTTGCAATTTAGAAATTACCAGCGAAGCAATTAAAAATAAGAAATAATCATATGAACCACAATCATCCCAGCGCTGAATCAGTCGTCTACACCTGCCCAATGCATCCGGAAGTTCGCAAAATGGAACCGGGTAAATGTCCGGGTTGCGGCATGGATTTAATTCCCGAGAAAAAATCCGCAGGTTCTCATGGCGACCATGACATGCAGAAAATGAGCCACATGGATCACGAGGCGGCGATGACCAATCCGCAAATGGCGAAAAAGATGGAAAAAGACATGTGCCAAAGATTTTTTGTCTCGTTGTTGCTGTCAATCCCGATATTTCTTTATTCTCCGGTAGGCATTAACTTCTTCGGTCTTAATCTGCCGGCACCGATTCCGGTTAATTGGATTCTGCTTATCTTAACGACGCCAATCGTATTCTGGACCGGTTCGATCTTTATTACCGGCACATACTATTCGCTTAAGGCCAAGAAACTTAATATGGCGGTTTTGATTGCCACAGGAGTTCTTGCCGCATACCTTTTCAGCGTATTGCTTACTCTGATTAGGCCGGGAAGCGAGACGTTCTATGAAGCCGCAGCGTTGCTTGTCACTTTCGTTCTTTTCGGCCACTGGATGGAGATGCGTTCACGTCGCGGCACATCGGATGCTTTGCGCGCTCTCTTTGATCTCGTGCCGCCACAGGCAGTCGTAATTCGAAACAGGAAAGAAATAACCATTCCGAGCGCGGAAGTAATAAAAAACGATATTGTGGTTATTCGCCCGGGCAACAAAATCCCCGTGGACGGCGAAGTAGTTGAAGGCGAAACATACATTGACGAGGCATTAGTCACCGGAGAATCCCTGCCGGTTCACAAAAAGATCGGCGCACAAGTGGTCGGCGGTTCAATCAATCAGCAAGGTTCAATAAAATTCAAAGCCGTGAAGGTCGGGGGAGAAACCGTGCTTGCGCAGATTATTAAAATGGTTGAAACTGCCCAGAATTCCAAAGCTCCCGGACAAAGAATCGCCGATAAGGCCGCGGCTGTTTTAGTCATCGTAGCCATCGGTTCGGGACTCGCCGCCTTCTTTGGATGGTATGTTATTGCTGGAGCCGGACTTATTACAGCGCTTACGTTTGCCGTTTCAACCGTGGTTATTGCCTGCCCTGATGCTTTGGGCCTTGCGACGCCAACCGCGGTGGCAGTAGGCACCGGCATCGGAGCAAAGCACAATATCCTTATCAAAGATGCGACAACTCTTGAGAAAACTTCAAAGATCAGTGCCATGATTCTTGATAAAACGGGCACCTTGACCCGCGGCGAGCCGGAGGTCACCGATGTCATTTCGTTTATCGAAACAAAACGGCCGGAGAT
>JBBUBT010000020.1:5274-14079 GCA_038058135.1 Patescibacteria group bacterium | reverse complement strand
TTGAGCAATTCAAAGTAGAACCCGGCTTCGGATTGCAGGGAAAAATAAATGAAGAAAAGCACTTGGTGCTTCTCGGAAACCAGCGGCTCATGGAAACTCACGAGGTGCCAGTGAACCATGAAGTGCGTCAAAAAATCGAACAGCTTCAAACCGAAGGGAAAACCGCGATGCTCCTCTCTCTTGATAAGGAAGTAATCGGAGCGATTGCGGTTGCTGATACGCCTCGAGAAAATTCCAAGCGCGCGGTTTTGGAACTCAAAAAAGCGGGTATCGAGATTATTATGATTACCGGCGATAACCAGCGCACCGCCGAAGCAATCGCTAAACAATTGGGCATTGATCGGGTTTTCGCAGACGTTTTGCCAGCTGATAAAGCCAAGTGGGTAAAGAAACTGCAGGATGAGGGTAAATTTGTCTCAATGGTGGGAGACGGCATTAATGATGCGCCGGCCCTGGCGCAAGCAGATATTGGCATTGCCATCGGTGCCGGAACGGACGTCGCAATTGAGACCGGCAATATCGTGCTCATGAAGTCGGATCCCTACGATATCGTTGCGGCTCTGCGGCTTTCCAAAGCTACGGTTATCAAGATGAAGCAGAATCTCTTTTGGGCGGCTATTTATAACATGCTGGCCATTCCAGTCGCCGCCGGAGTATTTTATAACTCGCTCGGCTGGACATTGCGACCGGAGATAGCAGCACTACTTATGTCGGCCTCATCAATAATTGTGGCTACCAACGCTGTGCTTCTCAAACGAGTCGAGCCGAAATTAAAAATCTAATTTATAATTAGCAATCATTTTTATGAACTTAATCTATAAAATATTTAGAACCTCCTTCTTTGTTTTTCTGGATATTAGCGGGATTTTGCTTGGCGTATTTTTAGCTGTTTTGGGACTAGGACTACTATCCGGCTGGCATATTACAGAATGGATGGGCTGGGTTTTATTGCTAATCGGCATTTGTGCCTTTTTCCTGCATCTCGGCCACTATTTTAATCTCAAATATATGCGCTGGCTTTTTGGAAGTCAGTACTTTATCCAAAAGTCGAGGCAAGACTAAAAGCATAGTTATGCGAAATATGCTAATATATAGATGTATATGAAAACGGTCGCATCCTCAATTCTCATATTCGGCCTTCTGTTTATTGCTGTTTTCGGCCTGACATGGTCGAATCACAACCTGGGACACGGCAATAGCGGCTGCATCGTCGCGGTTCTCGACGGTGTGCTCTGCCCGGACAATATCGTGAGCTTTGTCTCAAAGCATTTCACTTCCATTCAAACCTTTTCTAACGCCATTCTCATCTATTTTGTTTCCATCATTTTGCTGGGGCTAATGGCAAGCTTGCTTCTACTCCCCCATCTCCTGGCTCCACCTCCGCCGATTTTAGCGCGCGCCAAGGCGTTTGATTTAAAATATAATCCCTTTAGACAGAGATTGCTCTCCTGGCTTTCTCTTTTTGAACACAGTCCTTCTTTTTAATTCGTGTTTTTGTGCCGTGCCGTGCCGTTTCGTTTCTTCTACTAGGTTAATTAATCAACATGAATAAAACATTAAGTATTGTGCTGGTGGTTTTTCTCGCCTTTCTCGCCCTGGCATTCTGGGGACGCAAGGCTCAAAATACCGAACCGGCCGAAGCCGGTTCGGGCAGCCAAATCTCTCCTCTTTCGGCGCCGGAAACTTCTTATGATTTCGGCAGAATCAGCATGAAGGACGGACTGGTTGAAAAAACCTTTGTCGTGACCAACTCAAGTTCCGAAGACTTATTTGTCGAAAGGATAAGCACTTCCTGCATGTGTACTATCGCCTTTATCACCCTAGCCGATGGGAAGGAGAAGGGGCCTTACGGCATGATAGGCCACGGCGCTTCGGTGCCTAAGGCCAACGAGACCATTAAGGCTGGTGAGACAAGAACAGTACGCGTGGTCTTCGACCCCAATGCCCACGGTCCGGCGGGAGTGGGCAAGGTCGAGCGGATTATATACCTCGAAGACAGCTTGGGCCGCATCACGGAGTTTAGCTTTAGCGGTCTAGTAACGCCCTAAAATAATGGTGACAGAGATTATCTGGCAATTAAGCAACGGAGGAGATTGGCTCTTACCCCTGGTTCTGGTAGCGGCAGTTCTTGATAGTGTGCATCCATGCTCCTTCTCGATCCTTCTTATTACCATGGCTTTCCTTTTCGGCATCCAGGCTTCGAGAAGGAAAATTCTTGAGATCGGCGGCACTTACGTCCTAGGCATATTCGCGGCTTACTTCGCCATAGGCGTAGGCGCTCTGAAGGTGCTTCACCTCTTCAACACTCCGCACTTCATGGGAAAATTAGGGGCGGGGTTGCTCATAGCTTTCGGTGTGATCAATCTCATTAACCGCTTCTTCCCGGCTTTCCCATTGAAACTCAAGATGCCCACGGTTTCTCATAAGTGGATGGCACCGCTTATGGAGAAAGCGAGTATTCCGGCGGCTTTCGGCCTCGGCCTCTTGGTGGGCATATGCCAGTTCCCGTGCATGGGAGGGCCGTACCTCATGGTTATCGGGCTCTTGAAGGACCAAATGACCTACTTCCAAGGCCTCGGCTATCTTCTTCTCTATAACCTTATCCTCATCGTGCCGCTAGTCGTCGTGCTCTGGCTCGCTTCCGGCCGGCAAGTCGTTGAAAAGATGGACGAGTGGAAGAGAGAAAACATGCAGGGCGTTCGCCTTTGGGCGGGCATTGCCATGATTATTCTCGGCTTAATAATCCTTCTTGTATGACCAAAAAACTCAGACTCGGCGACCTAATCGCCAGCATTACCAAGTTTCTCCATATTCCTCATTGCGAGAATTGCGAAAAACGGCGCGTCGTTCTCAATGAAGTCGGTAAGGTGGGAATCAAGGAAACATTAAAAAGATTAAAACACTGCTGTGACTAATTCCACGATACCTCTAAGCATCGTAGTCGCGGGGCTTATCATCGCCGGAAGCATATTTCTCGGTGGAGACGGAAAAATAATAAAGCCCTTCTCCGCAAACAAGGCTGAGGCAAAGATGCTTGACGGCGGCTACCTTCTAGCGCACGAGATAGAGATTAAGATGCTTCAAGAGTTAATAGAGCTCGGCGTGATAGACCCGGATAAGATACCCCAAGTAACAGAACTTAACCTCTTATGGGCCTGGGGGCTTGCGAATAAAAACAGGATTCTTGAGGAAGGGCCGATGATGGATCCGCGCTACGGCGGAGCAGAAAATTTCGCTTCGACCGGAGGCTGGAGCGTTGGAAAAGGAAGCGTCATGGACCACTATTCAATGCATGCCACGATGAGTCTCTCGGCAGAGGAGCAAAAGCTTGTGGATAAGGTGGCGAAGAATATTTTCCGCCCATGTTGCAACAACTCGGCTTACTTCCCGGACTGCAATCACGGCATGGCCATGTTGGGCTACCTCCAGATTCTGGCTTCCCAGGGCGCGAATGAAGCGGAACTGACGCGGGCGGCGCTTAAAGCCAATAACGACTGGTTCCCCGGGTATTACCAGTGGGATGGACCGAGCCGGGAGAAGCCAACAAACAAAGGTTGTAGTGTATAATTAACTTATTGAACTTATTAGACATATTTAACTTATTAAACTTATGATGGGATATGGATTTGGCTACAGCGGCATGATGAGCGGCGGAGCGGGCATCTTCATGAGCATTATATGGCTCGTGTTTATAATCGACCTCATCCTCCTCGGCATCTGGCTCTGGAAGCAGATAAATAAATAGGTCGCATCGCAGCAGAAAAACGTGTAAAGTAAAAAATGTAGATTATAAAACAAAACCACCCGACCGGAAGTGGTCGAGCAGCTTGCATAAAGAGCTTCGCTAGGAACAGGGGGTGGGTTTCTCCACTGTGATTTTTGTTTCGTCGGTTGTTATGCCGACGGCATCAGATCACCTTGGATCAACCCGCTGGATTTTCACCAGCCCCCTGACCTTGCCCCGCACAGCATTTCTGCGCGCGGTATCCCATTTGCCATCTACGACGGAGATCGTATTCGTGCACCCTAGGACGGGGCGTCATCACTGAGGTCTTCTCAGTCCAGAATGTGGTTTCCCACACTTTGTCCTATGAAGCCACAGGAGCGGACAGGCACATATTACTGTTTGTCATTGTTAGGCCTCTCCTTTCGAAGAAGCCCAGAAAGTGAGTTGCTCCGCTCACCTCTATCCAAACAGCTTTTAGCGCCCTGGCCTGCGTAAGAGGTTATCAAAAGCCCTTTTAGGTGTCAACTTGATTATCTGGATAATTCTGTGCATAATTTGTTGATAACTACGGCCTCATCGTCTATCGGCTAGGACACAGCCTTCTCAAGGCTGGAAGCGGGGTTCGATTCCCCGTGAGGTCATGCGATTTATACGAAAAGTGCCCACGAGAGTGAGAACTTCTCGTGGGACACTAAATCCCAATAGGATTGTTGTTTGAGCGCTTATGCGGCGCTTGTCGTCTCGCCGCAGTTCGGGCACTTGTAGCCTTTTCCCTCGCGCTCCATGATAGCGCCGCAGGTTGAGCAGGGAGGAGCATCCTCCTTGTCCTTTTTCTGGGCAGCTGCCATCGCGAGCGAGATGTTCGGCGATGATGGCGACAGGAACTTCGATGCCATCCAGCGGAAGATGTAGTCGACGATCGATTTCGTGAAGCGGATCTCCGGGTTGCGCGTCATTCCCGACGGTTCGAAACGGACGTGGCTGAACTTGTCGACCAGCGCCTGGAGCGGCACGCCGTATTGCAGCGCGCAGGAGATTGCCTGCGCGAACGCGTCGGCAAAGCCCGAGATGGTCGAGCCTTCCTTGGCCAGGACCAGGAATATCTCGCCTGGCGCACCGTTCTCATAGAGACCGACAGTGATGTAGCCCTCGTACCCGGCGATGTCGAACTTATGCGTAATCGCCTGATGCTCGTCGGGCAGCTTGCGCCACACGGGCGCCAACGGATATTGGCTAATCTCCTCTATTCTCTGCGTTTCGGCCATAAGGACTCCTTTCAAGTCCGAATACTTTCTGAAGACATGTTATCAGTCTATTAATCTCTTTACAAATTCACCGCAGTCGCCGGCGGAGCCGCTTCCCTATCCGGCGGGATGTGGTAGTAGTTAATAAGGAACTTGGTAATATTAAAAAAAGCGTCAGTAAGAGTCTCGGAAGCGAACTGGACATCTTTCGGGTAATAAGTGTAAAGGAAAATTAAGAATTGAGGGTCGTAAGACGGGAAGTAACCGAAGAAGGAGTGGAGGAAGCGGTCCTGGTAATAGCCCCCGCCTTGAGGGTTTGCAATCTGGGCGGTGCCGGTCTTGGCCGCCACGCTGTAATTCTCAAGCCGCATTTGTCCGAAGCGGAGCGCCTGGTCGGTAACCTCGGTGAGCATTCTTGATATCTCGGCCGATGTCTCCGGAGAAATTACCCTTTGCCTCTTCTCTTCCGACAGGTAAGAAACAGTTTTCACCGGTCCAATTTTATATCTTATCTCTTTGACCAAGTGAGGGGTGATAAGGTCGCCGCCGTTGGCGAGAGCCGAAATAGCACGTACGGTCGTGATGGGAGTAAGGGCAACACCCTGCCCGAACGAGGCCTGGGCGGCCTCGAGGTCGCGATGACTCTTCAGATTCGATACCAGAGACTTCCCTTCATTCGGCAGATCTACGCCGGTCAAATTATCAAGTCCAAACCGGAGCATGTAATCCTCGAATTTCCGCGTACCCATCTTTGAAGCGACGAAGGCGGCGCCAGTGTTCAAGGACTTATTAAGTACCTCTTGCATGGACAGGTTGTAGCCGTGCGACTGTCCGTCGTAATTGCAGAAAGTTTTTGTATTTAAAGTAATACAGCCCGGGTCGTTGTAGACAGTGCGCGCGGTCACGGCGCCCGAATCGAGCCCGGAGGCCATAGTCAGGGCCTTTATAATCGAACCCATTTCATACCGGTCTTCCACCAGGACATTTCTAAAGACCGCTGAGTCTTTCTCATTCTGCGGGAAATTCGGGTCGAAGGCGGGGTTTAGAGCCATGGCGAATATTTCTCCGGTCTTGGGGTTTATGACAATGCCTCCGGTAAAATCCGAAGAATAGGTCGTCGTTACCTTACCCAACTCACTTTCGACGAATGCTTCGACCGACGGCTCTATGGTGGTGACTATATCCCCTTCCAATCTCTCATCTTCTTCCACCGCTGATTTTATGTTCGAGAATATTTCCGCGAAGAAGTTTACGAAGACGTCGTCCCCGCTTCTCTCGAGCGTCTTGTCATAGAAGCGTTCCAATCCGTAGCGGCCGGCCAATTCATTACCCGAGTAACCGATGAGACCCACGGCATGCGCGGCCATCTTCTCTCCCGGATAACTTCTCCACCTCTCGCGGGTTACTCCCACTCCGGGAAGTTTGAGTTCCTGGATTTTATTAACTTCCGGATCGCTTAAGCGCTTCATGACCTCCTCGTATGGGTCGCCGACTTTGTTGGCTTTGATTAAAAATGTTTCTTTATCAAGCGGTACAATGGCGTTTAATTTCTCATACACTTCCAGAGCCGAGCCGTACTCTATGAGGATATTCGGATTGATATAGAGGGTAAAACCGAGCTTTACCGTCGCTCCAGGCACCAAGGTGCCGTCTTTGGTGGAAAAAAAGATGGAGCCCCGGTCGAAATAATTGATGCCAGCCACATACTGGTGCTCCGCCTTTATCTTGAAATCTTCGCCCCTGACTATCTGAAGGAAGTAGAGTTTGCTCGTGAGAAGCAGGGCGAAAAGAAGCACTAATAAAGAAAGAAAGCGCAATCTGTTTTGGAAACCTGTCATGCTAGGCCTATTCTAACGCCTAACCGTGTTTAAAGTAAGGGAATTGGCCGCGTCTCTCGAGACATACAAAGGGGTTTTTATCTCCTCAAAGCCGTATAGGCGGGCAAGCTCGATGCTCACGTTATTTTTAAGCTCGATGTAGGCGAATTCAAGGGAAGAAAGTTTGCCTTCCGCCTCGGCCACCCGCGTCTCCAAATTTGCCCGCATGGCGATATTTCTTGCTGTCGCTTCTATGGCATAGATATAAAGAACAAGCGCGAAAAAGCAAATTCCAGCAAGAAACCAGAAGAAGCGGCGGCGGTCTTCAAATGAAAGAACCCTGGTGCCTCTCTCCCTAAATGGAAGGGCAAGTTGATTTTCGCTTATGATAATTTTTCTAGACATTTTTCTTGATAATTCTTAGTTTGGCGCTTCGGGAACGTGGGTTTTCTTTTATTTCTTCCGGAGTAGGCATTATGGGCTTCTTATTCAATTGATGCCCCGCATCAATTGAGTCCCTTTCTCTAAAAAATTTTTTTACTATCCTGTCTTCTAAACTATGGAAACTTATTACCGCAAACCTTCCTCCCGGTTTCAATATTTTCCATCCTTTCTCCAATCCTTCTTCTAGCGCGGTGAGTTCTTCATTGGTTGCGATGCGTAAAGCTTGGAAAGTTTTGGTGGCTGGATGAATCTTTCCTTTTCTTCTGCCTGCTACTTCCACCAGGTCGAATGTGGTTTTGAAAGGTTTTACCTCTCTTCTTTCCACAATCGCTTTGGCAATTTGCCGTGAACGCCTTTCTTCACCGAAGCCTCGGAGGATAAGCTCGATAGCATGCTCGTCCCAGGAATTCAAGATTTCGGCGGCGGTTATCCCCTTTCCGGAAAGGCGCATATCGAGAGGTTCGTCGCGGAGAAAGCTTAATCCTTTGCCAGTAAGCTGGTCGGAAGAGAATCCGAGGTCGAAGAGGATGGCATCCGGGTTTATTCCCTTAAGGAGTTTATCCAAATCCCGAAAATTACCGGTAATCTCGGCACCCGCTTGCGGGTCTTGATCGATACTTATCACTCTTACCTTCGGGAAGCGCCTCAAGACTTCTCTAGTATGTCCGCCGGCGCCGTATGTAGCGTCTACGAACACCTCCCCTTCTTTCAACTCCAATCCTTCCACCGCTTCTTTTAAAAGAACTGCCTTATGCATACTCCGATTCGAGTTTCTTCCTGTAAGCCGCCCATCTCTTGTCATTCCATATCTCCACTCTGTCGTGGACGCCGGTGATGATGATGGGGTTCCTCAAGTCCGCGAACTTCCGCAGGAATTCCGGAATGAGAATGCGGCCGATGGAGTCAATCTCGATTTCAGATGCGCCGGCAAAGGTGAACCGCGCGTAGCGATGATCGCTCGCTACATGTCCCAACTTCTTAACCTCTTCGGAGATTTGAAGCCAGACTTTGTGGGGGTAGAGAAAAAGACAATGATCTTTGCCTCGAGTAACAACAACTTTTCTGCCGAGAGCTTCTCGGAATCTAGACGGGAGAGAGAAACGATTCTTCTCGTCAACCGTATGTTTGTATTCGCCAATAAACATTGCTTTTTCATATTACCACTATTTCCCACTAGATACTATTCTATCCCACCCCCTGCCACAATACTAGACGTCCATACCCCCATTTCCCTTCAAACTGTGGATAACTCCCACACCTATCGTTCTATGGTCGCAAATCATATAATTGAGATATGTATTATATATACATCCTAAAAAGCCAAGTGGATGGAAATATGTACTGTGGCTCTACCAATGATTTGCGACGCAGGCTAACGGAACATAACGATGGTAAAAATAGGTCGACTAAAGCCAGAAAGCCTTTCGAGCTGCGCTATTACGAAGCCTACTTTAATGAAAGTGATGCGAGGAGCCGTGAGTGGTCGTTGAAAAAAGATGGCAAAGCATTAGCGCAGCTTAAGCGTAGAGTGAGCAAGAGCCTGCAATAGAACAATAGGTGTGGGAGATAACTA
>JBBUBT010000020.1:0-5174 GCA_038058135.1 Patescibacteria group bacterium | reverse complement strand
ACGGCTTTTTTGGCGTTATTTTGGATGAAAGATTTGCGGGAGGGGACGTCCGAGCCCATTAGGATGTCGAAGATGCGGTCCGCTTCGCGGGCGTCGTCGACGGTTACCAGCTTCAAGATTCTTTTAGCCGGATTCATGGTCGTTTCCCAGAGTTCCTCGGCATTCATTTCTCCCAAGCCTTTGTATCGCTGGATGTCGCCTACGTCTTTGCTAGAGAGTTTATCCTTTTCGCTGTCGGAATACGCGTAATGTATTTCTTTACCCACTTTTATCTTATAGAGCGGTGGCTGAGCGATGTAAACATGACCGGCGTCTATGAGCGGCCGGAAGAAGCGATAAAGCAGAGTGAGAAGCAGTGTGCGGATATGCGCTCCGTCGACATCGGCATCGGTGGCAAGGATAATCTTGTGATAACGGAGTTTGGAAATATCAAACGTGTCCCCTATCGCTGTGCCGAAGGCCACCACCAAGTTTTTAATCTGCTCTGAGGCGAGCATCTTGTCGAGCCGCGCCCGTTCGATATTTAAAATCTTGCCGCGCAAAGGGAGTATGGCCTGTATTCTCCTGTCGCGGCCCATCTTGGCGGTGCCGCCGGCGGAATCTCCCTCGACTATAAAAAGCTCTGATTCTTCAGCCGACTTGGACTGGCAGTCGGCGAGTTTGCCCGGCAAGGTCATACCCTCTAAGGCACCCTTGCGCAAAACTGAATCCTTAGCCGCCTTGGCCGCCTTCCTCGCCTTAAGAGCTAAGACTACTTTCTGGATTATGGCCCGGGCATCGTCCGGATTTTCTTCGAGAAAGGCGGAGAAAGCGTCGCCGAAGACGGTCGTAACCATACCCTGTGCCTCTACTGAGCCTAATTTCGCCTTAGTTTGGCCCTCGAACTGGATTTCCTTGAGCTTTATCGAAATGACGGCCGTAAGTCCTTCTAGAACATCATCGCCGGTGAAGTTATCCTCCTTCTCACTTATTAAGTTATTCTTCCTGGCGTAGTTATTGAGACTTCGGGTGAGCGCGGTTTTAAAACCGGTGACGTGAGTGCCGCCTTCGGCAGTATAAATATTGTTGGCAAACGGCAAAACGCGCGAGGAAATGTCGTCCACGTACTGAAGCGCCACCTCCACCGTCTCATATTCATTGCCGTTAGCCTTCTTTTCAACGTAAAAAATATTCTTATGCATCGGCTTCAAATGCTCATTCTCAAAGCGCACCAACGAGACCAGTCCGCCCTCGAAATAGAAGGACATGGACGGCACATTCAATCCGAGTTCGCGTATATAAAAGACCCCCTCTAACTCCCCCTTGGCAGCGGGAGTAATTTCTCTTGCGTCAATAACCGAAATGCGCAAGCCCTTGACCAAGTATGCCTGCTGGCGTAAATGCGCGACAATCCGGTCGAAGTTGAAATTGGTGTCTGGGAAAATGGCTGGGTCTGGCTCAAAAGTGATGATAGTGCCACGTAGCTTAGAGCTTCCCACTTTCTTAACTTTTGACTTTGGCTTCCCTTGATTGTATTCCTGCACATAAACTCCGCCATCGCGGTGTACCTCGGCGCGGCAGAAAATAGATAGAGCATTAACAACCGAGCCGCCGACGCCGTGAAGACCGCCGGAGATCTTGTAGCCCTCTCCGCCGAACTTGCCGCCGGCATGAAGAGTGGTCATGATGGTCTCGAGAGCCGAGACCCTGGTCTGCTTATGGATGTCTACCGGAATACCGCGGCCGTTGTCTACTACCCGCACGCGGTTGCCGGGCAAGAGTGCTATCTCGATGTCGTTGGCGAAGCCGCCCATAGCTTCGTCGCGTGAGTTATCGAATATTTCAACTACCAGGTGATGCAAGCCGTCCGGGCCCGTGGTACCAATATACATGCCGGGGCGCTTGCGCACGGGTTCAAGGCCTTCCAGGACGGTAATTTGCTCCGCCCCGTAACTCTGCCCCGCAGAGTTACGGCTCAATTTCTTCTCCTTTTCTGCCATTGATTTTAATTCCTCTAAGTGTTCGGAATTAACCCCATTTTAGCATAAATAGGCCTTAAAAGAAAGACTTTTTATATGGCCTTATCCCCAAATAATAACTTTTAAATTATACACTTATAATTCGCTATAGCGTAATATAGATGTATGGGAAAACTTGAAGAAGGAAATAGAATAAGGGTCAGACGAGGGGAGGTTCAAAAGCTTATTTTAGAATCGGTAAAATTAGCTGGAATTTTAAGTATCGGGCTCTTAGCGCCAAATGTCATAGGCGCGATGAATAAGCTCGGTTTAATTCCAAACCGGCGTCAAAGTGAAATTGTTCGTTCTTCTGCCAACAAGCTTACAAAGAAGGGGCTGTTAATCTACGAAGATAATTATTACGTGCTTACTGAAGAAGGAAAAAGAAAATTAAGGCAAACGGAACTTCAAGGATATAAACTCACTCATCCAAAGAAGTGGGATAAGAAGTGGCGGGTAGTTATCTTCGATATTCCGGAGAAAAAGAAAAAAGTACGCGACCGGATTCGTAATCTTTTCATTTCAGCGGGATTTTCTCGGCTACAGGATAGTGTCTGGGTTTATCCTTATGATTGTGAAGATGTTATCGGTCTTTTAAAAACAGATTTTAATGTAGGAAAAGATGTTTTATATATGATAGTCGATGAGATTGAGAATGATAAACATCTACGTGAAGAATTCAACCTCGTTAGTTAATAATTATCATATAACTTCCTACATTTATAATCTGCTATAGCGTAAATTGAATGTATAGGCATTATATAAAAAAATCAATCATCCTTAGATTCTTCTGATTTCCGCCTTGAAATCAGCTTCGGTTCGACGCTCTAATTCGGAGTGGGTTTTATTCACCTCATCGTTGGTAAGCGTTCTTTCAAGATGGCGATAAGTGATGCGGAAAGTGAATGAAATTTTATCTTTACCGAATTTCTCGGCATTCTCGTATTTATCCAAAAGCTCGACATTTTCTACCATACCGTCGCCCACTTCTCGAATCAGATCGAAATAATCATTCGGTATAAAAGTTTTAGGCACAACAAAGGAGATATCGCGAAGTACTGGAGGAAATTTAGAAACTTCTTTAAATTTCTGCCCGAGCTTCAATTGGCTCTTCACCCGAGGATCATCCGACCAGAGTAAACGAATATCAGGGAGGTCAGTAGAAATTATTGCCAAGCGCTCAATGCCGAAGCCGAAAGCCCAGTTGCTCCACTTGGCCGGATCAAGGCCCATATTGCGCACCAGAGTATCAGTCATAATGCCGCATCCGAGTACTTCTACCCACCGGCCATTAACTTCTACCTCCATCTCTAAGGACGGGTCGGTATAAGGGAAAATATCTTTATTAAATCGGTATTTAATATCCAGACCGAATACAGCTTTTGCAATGTTTGCGAGAACATCTTGCAGGTCTTTAATAGTGATATTTTTTCTAGATTTCGGTATAAGGAATCCACCATCTATCTGATGAAATACATTCATGTGATTCCGATCAATCTCGTCCTTTCTATAAACCTTTCCGAAAGAGAAGAATCCCAATGTATCTTCTCTTTCGATTCTTTTCTTAATCTCGGGCTGATTCAAATAGTAATGCCACATGGTTGTGGTCATCGGACGCAGAATGTGTTTTTCATCCACATAGTACGTATTGGAGGGAGAACGTTCAGGATGATCTTCTGGGTAGTTGAATAGCTTAAAAATCATATCAGTTTCAATAATCTCCGGAGTTTGGACGGTATCAAAATCCCTGAAATCTTCCTGATTCAAAATATGGTCAATAACCGCCTTGATTGGGCTGCCTTCCGTTCTAGACAAATCAGGCATTTTTAATAGTCGCCTCATGCGTTCTGCTTCTGTGTCGCGTCTTTTTTCAAGCTCTGACTTTAGCCTTTGTTCCTCTTCACTCCGTATGATTATCTTTTCTGACATCGTCTTATATGCTATGGTATAGTAGCTTTTATCGCAATGGTCGAGCTTCAAACCATTCTTTTATATTGCTCGCTTTTCATCTCCCTCTTCTTCGAGGTGTTTCTCTTAATCACTTACCTCGAGGTGCGTTCAGAAATAAAACGCGAGGATAAGTGGCTCTCAAAGCCTCGTTCAGAGGATCTGAGTCCCGCCGTGACCATTATCGTGCCTTGTTTTAATGAAGAAAAAACCGTGAAAAATACTGTCAAATCCTTATTGCACCTCGACTATCCCAAAGACAAACTCTCCTTGATACTGGTCAATGACGGCTCTAAAGATGGCACGCTCAAAGCGCTGAATCAGTTTAAAAAACATCCTCAAATCACTATTTTGAGCAAAGAAAATGGAGGCAAGCATACCGCCGTCAACCTTGCCCTTAAGAACGTCGAAAGCGAACTGGTCGGTTGCCTGGACGCCGATTCATTCGTGACTCCAGGCGCTCTTCTTAAAATAGTTCCCCATTTCGAAGATACAACTGTGATGGCCGTAACCCCCTCCATCAAAGTGCACGAACCGAAAAATATTCTGCAGTACATCCAGAAGACCGAATACAGTTGGTCAATCTTTCTTCGCCGAATGCTCTCCTCCATGGGTGCCTTATACGTTACTCCGGGCCCGTTTTCCATCTTCCGCACCAGAGTATTCCAGGAGCTCGGCGGCTACCGCTATGCCCATATGACGGAGGACATGGAGATGGCCATGCGCATGCAGAAGAATCATTATAAAATCGTCAATTCCCACGGAGCCCACGTCTATACCGTTACTCCGGATAATATAAAGGGGCTCGTAAAGCAGAGGACACGCTGGACTTACGGATTTCTCAATAACGCCGCCGATTACAAAGAATTGTTTTTTAACAGGAACTACGGACACTTCGGCATGTTTATCATGCCTGTCGCCACTGTTTCCATATTCTCAAGTCTCTTCATGGTCTTGAATGTCATTTCGGGCTTTGCTCAAAGAGTCATTCAAATATTCAATCGTTATCAGGCGGTCGGATTTAACTGGAAACTTTCTTTCCCTTCTTTTGATTGGTATTTCCTTAACACTGGCGTACTTTCGATAATCATTGTCCTGGCGGTCGCTCTCACCCTTTTCATTCTCTACCTTTCTTTGACTCTTGCGGACGGCAAGTTTAAATTTCATCGCGGCATTCTATACTATCTCTTCCTCTATACCTTCATGGTGCCTCTCTGGCTCACGAAGGCC
>JBBUBT010000019.1:0-6891 GCA_038058135.1 Patescibacteria group bacterium | reverse complement strand
GATTTCGTTATTCTCTCGCACGATAAAAACCTTCTGTTAGATAACATACGATATATCGTATGTTATCTTAATGAGAAGCTGAAACTTTCTCTTCATCCGGACAAGGTCTTTATCAAATCTCTTTCTTCCGGAGTAGATTTCCTGGGTTGGGTGCATTTTCCGGACCATAGAGTATTAAGAACTGTGACAAAAAGAAGAATGTTAAAAAATATATCAGCAGAATCACGAGCGTCTTACCTAGGGATGCTGAAGTGGGGGAATGCGTATAAGTTACAAAATCTTATCCGCAAGCTTGCGGAAGAGGAATAAAGGTGCCATAATTAAAACAGACGTTAACTGAAGGAGGTGGTAACAATTGTCGGAAAAGGAAGAAGCGCTCCTGCTTATGACGCAAGGGACACTCATGCTGTACCCGGACAGGGGGCAGGCTCAAGTAACCCCTGCAGAGTGGCTCAAGTTGTGCGATGAGCTACTCAAAAAGTCTCAGTCTCTCGGCCAAATAGGGAAGGATCTGGCTCGGCGGCGCGAGAAAATCCAGGCGCTAGTCTCCGGTCATTCTCACGACCAATCTTTTCGCCCTTGAGGAGTTGTTTATGTCACACCTTCGTTTCGTGACGCCGAGAGAATCAGACCTACCGAAGTAAAATATCGCCAAAAGCGAAAAATAACACTTCAGCACTGATTCTCTCGGCGTTTCGTTGTTTAGAAGTTATAAACACTTGCGGCTGGGGCTTGCAGGCTTTTTGTTCTATAATTTAAGGTGGATGGATCCCGTTAGAAGCCGCGGTTGAGGTTTCAATTGGAACCATATCTTTAATATGAAAACCAATCAGAGGTTTATCACTAATATAAAGCAGTACTCGCTGACCGCGACCTGCTTCTAACGGGATGGAACCCAAATTTCAATCATCTTTCATACCAAGAGGCCCCGTTGCTTCAAGCGCTCCGGTAACCGGCATACCATTAAACCAAGTCAGGCGGCCGTCGAGGAGCTTATTCGGCCTGATGGCCACCCTAATCTTCGGCCTCTCGGCCATCCTGGCCTTAGCGGTTTTTGGCTACGGCTTTTATCTCAAATCTTCCATCGCCAGTATGACTACCGCTCTCGAACAAGGCAGGGCCCTACTCGAACCGGAGAAGGTGGATGAGCTTATCCGCCTCGACAACCGCCTGAACTCGACCGGAGAGCTTATCAAGAATCACCTGCTTCTCACTCCGCTCTTCAAGTTTCTGGAATCTTCGACCATAAAGAACGTGCGCTTTACCGAGTTTAATTACGCCGCGACCGTGAATGGGCTCGAACTCTCCATGAGAGGGGAGGCCCGAAGCTACGCGGCCCTCGCCCAGCAGGCCGAACTCTTGAATAAGAGCGGCTATCTCAAAGATATTTCTTTCTCCGATTTAACCCTTGATGAAAAAGGGAACGTCGTCTTCTTCTTCCGCGCCTTCGCGGACCAGAATATGTTCTCGTACCTAAAGACAACGGAGACCGGAACCTTAACTCCCGTTAAAATCGCCACCTCCACTCCTGTCTCAGCGGCTTCGTCATCACCAGCAACTTCCACACCACTAAGATGATTCGACTAACTCACCATAAATGAAAAATCTAACCGCTCTATTTCTGCTTATCGTTTCTTTGGCGCTTTTCTTCACCTTCACCAGTCCTTATTACCAGAAGGTTAAAGTTTTGCGCGCTTCGGCTCTTGATTATAAAAACGTGCTCGACAACCTCTCACTTATAACGGAAACAAGGGACCGTCTTCTAGTCAATTACGCGGCAATTCCCAAGACGGAAATCGAACGCCTGGCTAAAATTCTGCCGGATAATGTGGATACGGTAAAAATGGCGCAGGAATTAAACTCAATCGCGTCGCGCTACGGCCTATCCATCAAAAGCGTGCGCATCGATAAATCTTCCGCTCAGGACGCGGCTCAGCCGGTGTTGCCCGAATTTGAGAAGCCCTATGATAAAATCGCGCTTTCTTTCAGCTTTGTTTCCAATTACGCGAATTTCAGGAAATTTACCGAAGATTTGGGGAAAAATTTGCGGATAATGAACGTTAAATCGCTTGCTTTCGTGAACGGCCCGACCGGCTCATCGGAATATCAAGTTTCCGTCGAGACCTATTGGCTCAAAAAAGCAGTTTCCTCGGCTGATGACAGCTTGGTCAAGACGGCTGAAAGGCTTTCCAACATCACCTACGACCAGAAACTTTTTAACAACCCGGCTTACCGCCTGTTGACCGATTTCAGCGTATCTCCTCCCCAGGAGCCCTTAGGCAGGCCGAATCCGTTTGAAGTAATCGGCCGTGATTAAGCCATGGTTGCTACTTCCCCGAACAAAAGCGCTAAGGGCTCTGCGCCGATAAGAAGCCTCAAAGATATGGAGCTTTCCGGCAGCATTCTGGAATTTATTCCGGAGGACGCGGCCGTTCATTACCAAATAGTGCCGATAGGAGTCAAAGACGGCGTGCTCGAAGTAGGCGCCGTGGACCCCAACGATCTGGATATGAGGGACGCCTTGAATTTCATTTCTACCAAGGTCGGCATGCCCTACAAACTCTTTCTCATAAGCCAGGCGGATTTCAAAAAAGCGCTCGGGCAATACGAAGGGCTCTCAGGCGAAGTGACCGAAGCGCTCTCGGAGCTCAAGAGCGAAATCGCAAGCAAGGAACAGCCGGAAAAAGATAAAAAGAAAAAAGAAGAGGTCGCTGGTCTCGAGACAAAAATAGTGGAAGATGCCCCGGTCACAAAAATCGTTTCCACTATTTTAAGTTACGCTTCAGAAGGCAATGCTTCCGATATCCATATTGAACCTACGCGCGAAAACGTCCGGGTACGCTTCCGCGTGGACGGCCAGCTCAATACCTCCCTTACCCTGCCTTTGGACGTGCACTCCTCTGTCGTGGCGAGAATAAAAATTCTTTCCAACATGCGCCTTGATGAGAAGCGCAAGCCTCAAGACGGGCGCTTCTCGTCCGCGCTTGAAGACGGCAGTAAACTCGATTTCCGCGTTTCCACTTTCCCGACTTATTACGGCGAGAAAATAGTGATGCGCATTCTCGACCAGTCGAAGGGCTTTACCTCGCTCGACCAGATGGGCTTTTCGGAAAGGAACCTTAATCTTCTTAAAGCCGCGATTAATAAGCCTTACGGGCTGATTCTTATCTCCGGTCCGACCGGTTCCGGCAAATCAACCACTCTCTACTCGATGCTCAAAGAGGTCGACCGGGAGCATCTAAATGTCCTTTCGCTCGAGGACCCGGTCGAATATTCAATCGAAGGAGTGTCTCAATCGCAGGTGCGTCCGGAAATCGATTACACCTTCGCCTCCGGCCTCCGCACCACTTTGCGCCAGGACCCGGACATCATCATGGTGGGAGAGATTCGCGACAAGGAAACCGCCCAGCTCGCTATCCATGCCGCGCTTACCGGCCACTTAGTTTTCTCCACCATCCACACCAATAACGCGATAGGCGTTATTCCTCGCCTTGTCGCCATGGGAGTAGACCCGTACCTCATTGCCCCGACCTTGGTCCTGGCGATGGCTCAGCGCCTGGTTAGGAAACTTTGTCCGGACGGCGGCAAACCTATGCCAGTCGAAGGCTCGATTAAAGTAATGATAGATAAGCAGTTCGAAGATTTGCCGGCTGAATTCAGGAAAAACATTCCTTTTGGCAAGGAGATATACGAGATTACGCCGACGCCGACCTGTCTTTCCGGCACTTCGGGCCGCACCGCGGTGATAGAAGTTTTTGAAATGGACAAGACCGTGGAGAACGTCATCCTCAAGGACCCGACCGAACAGGCGCTCTACAAGGTGGCCCGTGCCCAAGGCATGTTTACCATGAAAGAGGACGCCATCATCAAAGCTTTCCAGAAGATTATTCCTTTCGAGGAAATTAATACGCTATAACCCCCACACCTACTTTTTCGTTGCGTATTCACGCGACAAAGTCGACGAAAAAGTAGGTGTGGGGGTATAATGAGACCATGCCCGCCACTCAAAACAAAATTTTAATCGAACTCGTCGCCACCGTAGTCAAAGAAGGCGCTTCCGACCTGCATCTTTCGGAAGGCCGGCCGCCGGTCATCCGCGTTTCTGGCTTTCTCATTCCTCTTGCGAAAATGCCGCTTCTTTCACGCGAGGATATGGAGAATTTCCTCCTGATTCTGCTTTCCACAATCAGTAAAAAAGAATTCGAAGAAGTTAAGGAAACAAACTTCGCCTGGACTAGCGAAGACGGGCGCCGCTTCCGATGCAACGCCTTCCTTTCGCTTAACCGGATAGGTATTGCCATGAGATTGGTGCCAAGCGAGGTGAAGAGCTTTGAGGAACTGAGCCTGCCTCCCATCCTCGAGACTTTTACCAGGAAGCAGCAGGGATTTTTCCTGGTGGTCGGTCCGGTAGGGGTGGGGAAGTCCACTACTCTTGCCACCATGGTCGAAACTATCAATCGCGAACGGCTTGAGCACATTATTACCATCGAAGACCCGATTGAATACGTCTTCGAGCCCAAGAAAGCGATTGTCGACCAGCGCGAAGTCAAGCTTGACACTCCGGACTTCCACACCGCGCTCCAAGGGGTTTTCCGCCAGGATGCCGACATTGTCATGATTGGCGAGATGCGAGACCCCGAAACCATCTCCACCGCCGTAACCGCCGCCGAGACGGGGCATCTTATCCTCTCGACCCTGCACACCAATACCGCCGGACAGACGGTGGATCGCATCATTGACTCCTTCCCGGCCGACCAGCAGACCCAGATAAGAATCCAGCTGGCAGGCTCTCTCTTAGGCATCTTTTCCCAGCGTCTTTTGCCCAGGATTTCCGGCGGGCTTATCCCGGCTTACGAGCTTCTCATCAACAACAACGCCGTCGCCAATCTCATTCGCGAGAAGCGCACGCATGAGTTGGATTCCGTCATCGAAACCAGTTCGGGCGAAGGCATGATAGACCTCAACCGCTCGCTGGCGGAACTCATAAGGCGGGGAGAAATCACGGCCGAAAACGCTTTCAAGTTCTCCGCGGCTCCTAAGACGCTCGAGCGCATGATATGAGAAAAATTTTAAATTTTAAATTTAGAATTTTAAATTAAAGCCAATGTTATTTAACTACAAAGCTATCGAGAATTCGGGGAAGCGAGTGGCGGGCGCCATAGAGGCCGTTTCTCTCGACGTGGCTGTTGCTTCTTTACAGAGGCGCGGGCTCATTATTACCGATATAGAACCGGCCGATAAGAAGCCGTGGTATACCAGATTCTCGTTTGGCCAAGGCATCTCTAATAAAGACGTGGTCATCCTTTCGCGGCAGATGGCCACACTCTTCGAAGCCCAAGTTTCCGCTCTAAAAATTTTCAGCATGCTCTCAAGCGAGACGGAAAACGCCGCTTTGAAAGAGAGATTGTCGGCCGTCACCTCTGATCTGCAGGGCGGGAGCACCATATCTGCCGCCTTAAGCAAGCATCCCGAAGTCTTTTCAGAATTTTACGTAAACATGGTCAAGGCTGGAGAGGAGACGGGCAAGTTGAACGAGACCTTTTCATATCTTGCTGACCATCTTGACCGTACCTACGAAGTTGTCTCGAAGGTCAAGAATGCCCTTATTTATCCGGCTTTTGTCATCACGGTTTTTATCGCAGTCATGATTCTCATGTTTACGGTCATCATTCCCAAAATCAGCCTTATCATAGTTGAATCAGGGCAGACGATACCGCTTTATACGAGAATTGTTTTCGGCATAAGCCACTTCTTTCTGGACTACGGCATTATTCTTTTAGTCTTGCTTATCGTGCTTGGATTTTTTACGGTGCGCTATGTTCGCACCGTAAGCGGCCGCCAGGCTTTAGCCCGATTCAAACTTGAAATTCCGTTTATCGGCGATCTTTACAAAAAACTTTATCTCTCGATTATCGCCGACAATATGAGCACCATGGTGCGTTCCGGCATTTCCATGGTCAAAGCCATCGAAGTAACCTCTGCCGTGGTTGACAACGATATTTACAAAAAGCTCCTAGCTGAAAGTCTCGTGGCCGTCAAAGGAGGCCAGTCGCTCTCGCAGTCTCTTTCTCGATATCACGAGGTGCCGCCCATACTGGTTCAAATGATAAGGGTGGGCGAGGAAAGCGGGGAATTAGGCAGCATATTTAATACCATGGCCCGTTTCTACCAGCGCGACGTCGTCAATACCATCGATACCATCGTCTCGCTCATCGAGCCGGTGATGATTGTGCTTTTGGGGCTCGGCGTCGGTATTCTCCTCACATCCGTGCTTATCCCCATATACGATATTGCAAATTCGGCGAGTCTTTAGAGTATAATGTAGCTGTACCCATTAAGGATAATTAAGCAACTATAGTCATGAAAATTATAAGAAAAAGCAGAGGCTTTACCTTGATTGAGCTTTTGGTGGTTATCGCCATCATCGGCATTCTTTCGTCGGTGGTGCTGGCCTCTCTTAACACCGCCCGGGGCAAAGGCAATGACGCCAAAATCAAGGCCCAGCTTTCCGGACTTCGCGCCTCGGCCGAAATCTACTACGATAATAACGGTAATTACGGCGCCGCCGCTTCCGACTCTTGCGCCGCGGCATTCTTCACGGATGCCGCTTCCGGCATGGCTCAATACACTCTTTCAACCAACTACCCGACCGGAGCTACTCTCTCCTGTCATACCTCGGGCTCGGCTTACGCAGTCTCGGCCCTCTTGCCCGGAGAAGGAGGCACGAATTCCTGGTGCGTTGACAGTCTAGGGAAATCGAAACACGAGAATACTCCGGTTGGAAACGGCGTTTACGCCTGCCAGTAATCAGTCACAAAGTTTCTTCTCTGTTTGATATACTGAAAGGATGACCGTGGTCATCCTTTTCGTTTTCGGCGCTATTGTCGGCAG
>JBBUBT010000018.1:0-1651 GCA_038058135.1 Patescibacteria group bacterium | reverse complement strand
GTCGACTTGCCTAATTTCATCATCAATGCCTTCAATAAGATCATAATTAGGCACCTCTTCTACTGAAATCCACTTAAATTCAGTCGCGTCTTCATCTAGTCTGACTTCGCCTGAGAGATATGGTGCAAAGTGACTAAGGCACAAAACCGGAATACCATCCGGTCTGATGAAAGTCAGATTAGTAAGAAGTTCCGGTGTGCCTATCTCGAGGTTTACTTCTTCTCTGATTTCACGGCGGAGAGAATTATCTAGTGCTCCGTACCATTGTTTAGATCCTTTGGTGCTTGGCGGCGTGTTTATGTAATCGTCCACCAATATTCCACCGCCGGGCACAGTCCATTTCCCCGGCATTACAGGCTTATGCAAGGCTCGTTTTGTTATAAGGTACGTAAAGTCCGGCTTATAAATATGTGCCGTGACCGTGATTCTATGCAGTTCTCGGTCTTTTATTTCCATCTTTAAGTTCCGAATAAGTTATTACCATGTTGCGGCCGCTTTCTTTCGCTTTGTAGAGAGCTTTGTCGGCTCTTCTTACCAGTTCTGCCAAAGTGATGTCGGATTCTTCGGCCGCGGCCACTCCGCCGCTTATAGTTATGTGCATATCCGGCAGATTGTTGAATCCAAGCCGCTCTATACCCTTCCTAATGCTTCCCGCTTTTTTAATAGCCAATTTCTCGGTCGCACCCAGAAGCGCCACCACGATTTCTTCTCCGCCCCAGCGGGCCACGATATCCCCTTTTCTAACCCCTTTCTCAATGCTCGCGCAAATCGCCTTAAGCACCCCGTCGCCGGTCAAGTGGCCGTAAGTGTCGTTTATCTTTTTGAAAAAATCTATGTCGAAAAGGATGATGGCAAGGTGCGTTGAGCCGAACCAAGGCTTTCTCTTGGTATGCGGATGCTCCTTCATGGTATTGAGGCGAACGCCCGCCTCTTCTTCGAAGAACGCTCTGGTTTTCAGACCGGTTAAAGTGTCGTGAATAAGGTCTTGCTTGAGAGTCCTTACAGTCTGCTCAAGCTCTTCAATTTTTTTGAGAAGTTCTTCGTCACCAATCTTTATCGCAACTTTATTCTTAGGCATTTGTCTCTATCTTACCATCTACCCGAGGCACCACCTCCTCCTGACATTCCTCCGCCGAAACCGCCGAATCCTCCACCTCGGCCACCACCCAATCCGCCTCCTCCTATAAACCACGGCGGCCGTGTTCCCCTGCCAATATGTTTCTGGTAGTTTTTCGAAACTAGGTAATCAAAGAGGAATCCGACGCCGGCTAAAATTATCACAGCTACAAAACCGGAGAAAATAAATCCTAATACCGCCCCGATAATGCCTCCCGCCCACCAAGATTTAGAGCGCGATAAGATACTCGTAAGATAAATAAGGAGGAAGAAATAAATATAAATGTTGCCTAGCCAATCAAACCCCGACCGCACCGGAGCAACATCTTGCGGCGTGCCAGAACTAATGTCGGCCATGACTCTCTCGATTGCCGCCGTCACCCCCTCATCATATTTCTCTTGTTGAAAGGCCGGCGCCAAGACATCTCTTATGATGTGGGCACTCTCGATGTCGGTTATTACCGGCTCCAGTCCATAGCCAACCTCTATGCGCATTTCTCGATCATCCTTCGCAATAAGCAAGAGCAGACCATTA
>JBBUBT010000017.1:7484-11184 GCA_038058135.1 Patescibacteria group bacterium | reverse complement strand
GAAAAGGCCGTCGAGGAGTACATTTCCAGCGTGAGCACAACAGAAGGTCGTACCTGGGACCAAGAGATTCAGAAGCGAATGGCTGACCAGGCCGACAGTGTTCTCCAAACGTACTTACGGCCAGTCAGCCATGGGCACGCGAGGCTTATGAAGCGCCTCTTCGATGGCCTCATCCAGCATGAACTTGAGGTGTTGGTGGGGGAAAAGCCGAACCCAAGACCGGGAGCCATCGACAAAACTTGGGGTATTCACATAGGGACTGCTTACATCAAGAACCCCTATGCTGGACACACTGTGGCCGATGCGCAAGCCGATGCCGCCGCTTCGGTCAGCCGGGCTCAGAACACCATCCGAGACTCGGAAGCCCAGGCCCAAAAGATCCGCAACGAGGCAGCGGCAGCCCGAGACGCCGAAATCGATAAGGGCAAAGGTGAAGCCGGTCGCATCGAGGTAATGGCTAAGGTCATGTCAGACCCGAATGCCATACGCATCGCCGAGCTCGACGTACAAGAGCGGGGGTACGAGGCGTACCAAAGGAATACCACCGTGACCACCTACGCACCCGGAGCAACAGCCTTCGTACCTCTGGGCAAGTAGGCACAAGCAGGAAACAAGCAAACAAAATGGGCCGAACGGATAACTCCGTTCGGCCCTTGACTTTTTAATAAAAGATGTGATACAATTCTAATAGAATCGGGTGTAAAAACTTACACTCAGCACATTGAGAGGTAAATATGGACATCAGACTTTACTTGGCTGTCATGATGCTCGCCGGCGGTCTTATCTTCTCGGCCCAGCGCGCCTACAAGTGGATGCGTAGATGGATACGCAGGCGGAGAAATTACCGGGAAGTCAAGAAACTCAACGCTCGGTACATGCTTGAGGCCGAGAGAAAGGCTGCCGCTCGTGCGAAGCCAGCCGAAGAACCAGGTAGGTTCTCGGAAGATGACTTCCGGCTCGATCTCGAGGCAAAAGCTCCGGAAACACGGGAACAGGAAGACTTCCATCTGGATCTCGACGATACATCGCAGAAACCTGAGCCCGGCAATGCTGAGGACCAAGGAAAAAGCAAGTTCTCTTACCGCGAACTGAAGGAGGGCGTAAAGTCTCGTCTGCTCGGATGGGAAACTTTTCTCCTGAAAAGTTGGGAAGGGGTCGTGGAAAGCGACCGGGAGAGGAACCGGCAGGAATGGCTTCTTCTGGTCAGATTCTGGCGGAAGACTGCAAGCTTGCGGCATCCGAGGCAAACGGTACGCCGGTTATGGCCGAACATGGAACTGAAGAATCGCCTCGCGACCTTCTTCGCAAGAGGAAAGGTACAAGCCGAAACCCGGTTCCAGGCGGCGAAGCAGAACCTGAAAGACCGTTGGTCCGCGCTCGAAGCGTGGGCGAGAGGAGTCCGTCTGCCAGAATGGCGGTCGAACCTGAATCTCAAGGAGTGGTTGAGGTTTGCCAGTATCCTGGTAGTACTGGGGTTCGCAAGCTTCACTCTCGGATTTCTCCCCAGCATTTCCCTGAACCAAACTCATGGCTGGTGGTTGGTGGTACTGGTGTCTGCAATCATTGTCGCGGCGAGTATCGGCCTCTACAAAAAGTTTGCATCCACAACCCTACCTCAGCCTGCCCCGGGTCCGGCAGCTCAGCCGCAACAAGCGGCGGCACCAGCGACGGAAGCATGGGGAATGAAATGGCTGCGCCCGGTAGCCACAGCAGCTCTGGTCATCTTCGTCGTTTTCTTGGCTGGCTACGGAGCCTACACGCGCTTCTACTCGCCGCCGGCCACGGCGAGCGCTCCGGCCCAGCTACTTATGGCTTCAACGCCAAACGTCGTTTCGGCCGGGGAGGTCAAGCTCATCAAAGTCGGAAAGGAGGAGAGCGAAACGTTCTACTTCCAGGCCAACAAGATCGTCGACATTCGGGCGATGCGCGCGGAAGCGGAATACGCCATCCGCACCCAAAGCGGGGAATACGAATGTAGGCCTGGTGTTGACTGCCAGATTCCTGGCGTCATCATGCAAGCAAGCGTTCGCGCTCTCGGAAATCTGCCAGAAGAAATTCGGATAGCAGTAAGATAACGCAAAAGGGCGCCCGGTCATATAGACCGAGGCGCCTTTTCTCATACTCTGAAAATTTTATTAGAAGCCGGGATAAGAAGGAGGATTCACGCCGAAGGTGTTAAGAATCAGTCGGATTAAGCCGAAGGCCGAAATCATAATAAACATGCCTAAGAGGCCGTAGAAGATTTTCCTCTTCCCCTCATCACGCTTGGCATCAGCGGTCTCCGAATTGATGAACTGGAAGATTCCCCAGAAGAAAACGAGGAGGGCGACGGTGAAAGCGAGCGTGATGAGGGGATTCAGGACAAACTGATTAATCTTGTTTAGGAACGGTACTATCGGCATCCTGTAATGTTATCTGAGAGGAACTGTCGGAACAACAATAGTGTCGCCCTGCTGGACACCTAAAGCGTTGCCGATGAATCTGACGAGACCCCAGACGGAGACCATGACGAAGAGAGCAACGAGACCCCAAATCATCAGGCGCTGACCCTCCTTATGCGCTTCTTCGCCGGAAGCGGAGAAGATGAATCTGACGAGACCCCAGAAGAAGGCAAGGAGCGCTATGGCCACTACGATGGGCAAAGCGAGGTCGATGAGCCGGCCTATGGAACGCACCAAGGTCTCAAGGTTGCCGAGCGTTTGGGCAAAGGCAAGCGAGGGAGCCAGGGTGAGGGCCGCAAGAATAACTTTTTTCATTTATTTGACTTATAGAACTTATTTAACTTATAAACTTATTAACTTTTCATACCTAATGGTATAGCTATATGATACGTCAAGACCTTATAAAGACAATATGCCGTTATCCCCTACGGTCCGAATAACCCAGGAGGCGGAGAAAAGTCGACGCCAGGCAATAACTCCCCTTGGAAGAACCTTACTATTCCCCAAACTGATAACATCACAAAGAAAGCTATGAGGCCCCACTTCATGAGAGCCTTACCTTGGTCTACGGCCTTTTCATCCCCCCTCACTTTAAAAATGAATTGGGCTAACCCCCAGAAGAAAAATAGGAGAGCAATTCCCGCCACAACCAAAACTAATTGCCTAGCTAAAGTCCCTACTCTAGTAATTAGAGTCTCCGTTCGTGTTAATTGGGCCAATGCTACGATAGGGAACACGGTCAGGCCAACCATTGTTAAGGTTTTGGCCAATTTATTCATATTTAAAATCATACTATTATTGTGGTAAGAATGGAAGTGTGAGCGATGAGCCGAAACCGAATTCTCCGGATAGAACTGAAATTATTCCCCAGATTGATACCATGACGAAAAGGGCGATGAGACCCCAGATCATCAGGTTCTTACCTTCGGCATGGCTCTTCTCGTCTCCAGACTTCGCGATGAAAGCAGCCAAGCCTTTGAAAAATACCAGCAAGGCAAGGCCTGCAACCACCGGAATCGCAAGTTTGATAAGGTCAACAAATATTCCGATAAGCTCGCTGAAGTTCTGCGGACCACTGACAGCTGTTACGCCTGACTTGAAATTGGGGACGGCCATTTTGCCTTAGGTCATGAGTTGATTAATAGTGCCTTTGATGACATTGGCCAGAGCCCACGAGCCAAGGAGCACTGCCGTGCCTATGGCGGTATAAAGGAGAGCATTATGAGCATTTTTAATTTTGGTGGTATCGCCTTGCGCCG
>JBBUBT010000017.1:2464-7384 GCA_038058135.1 Patescibacteria group bacterium | reverse complement strand
AATATTGTCTCTATTCTTATCGTATCCGCAAAATACTAATGGTTGCCAGACTGCCATGTTATTGCTTGATAGCGTCATCCAGCGCCCGGCTGGCGGAATTAAGGGCCTCTGTCGTCCTCGCCCGGCCGCTCGTCACTTGCTCTATCATCTCGCCGAAGATGGCCCGGGTGCGTTCGTCATCCGGGTCAAGAAAGCCCTTCGACTGAAGCGCCGCCTCGTAGAAGACCGGCATCTCCGCTCCCTTTGGCTCTAAGGAGAGTAGGTCGCGGCGGGCGGGCGGGAGATTAAGAATTTGCGAAAGAGCCAGGGCCGGCTCTTTCGCGGAAAGAGATATGGCGGCATTCAAGGCGGCGGCTGGAGACCTCGTGCCGCGCGAGATAGCAAGCGCTCTTAAACGGCCGAAGGTCAAGGTCCTGCCCTGAACTCTCGATTGCGGCACTAATGTCACGCTGAAATTGAGATTCGGATTTTTATTGCGAAGGGTCCTTAATTCGCTCGCGAAACCGAGGTAATAGGCGGAGTCGCCTGAGACGAAGCGAGTCTGGGCCGTAGGCATTGTCCTGTTCCAGCTGTAATACGGTTTTGAAGGATTAGAGAATTGGGTGTAGAAATCGAGTGCGGATTCTCCTGGAGAAACGGTGAAATCGAAGTTCGTCGAGAGATACGAGCGCAATTCTCCGCCAGTTGGCGGAGCCGTCCAGTTCGTAATGGGAGTACCCGCCTGGAGTAATAGGAGCGACAAAATATCCTTTGCATGCGGGATGTTCCTCGCCTCGCCTAAGGCTATGGCGGACTCCACGAGGTTCCCCGCGCCATCGCGGCGAGTAAGCTTGTAGATAATTGAGTAAATTTCATCCCAGTAACCAATTGGCTGGGCAAGACCTGCGGCAGTAAGCAGGTCGCGATTATAATAAAGAACCATCGGGTCTATGGAGAAAGGCAGACCATAAACGCCTTCCTTTGCTAAGAAGAGCTCCCCTTCTTCAGCAAAAGCCCGTTTGAAATCGCGCTCGCTTATGCTCTCGTATGGAATAGGGAGGAGCTTTGATTTCTCCTTCCACAACTTGTCTTGGGTAGTAATCAGGAGATCCGGACCCTCTCCGCGGGCCAAGGCCTCGGTAAATTCCCGGTCAATGCTCTCGGCCGGCAACTCCTTGTATTTAATGGTGAGATTCTCCGGGCGGTTCTGGACGGTATTGTTAAGGAAAACATTAAAGTTTTCCGCGGGAATATCGCCCCAGATTGCAACCGTTGCTTGAAGTGAACTTGATCCTCCGCGATAGAGGGCGAAAATCATGACGGACATGATGATGAAAAAGCCGAAAGTCGAAAGGAGGATTATCTGAAATTTGGACATGCCTTAATTCTATAACAGAATGGGTAATTTACAATTCACAATTTTCAATTTCCAATGAATTTTAAATGTATACCCATATACGTTATAATTTACACGTGTAGAAATTAACGTATGGATAATTTAGAGAAGAAAAATAATAAAAGAACTCGCCGAGAAAATCTGCAGAAAATAATTCTTGAAACAGTAGCCGTAACAGGAGTGCTCGCAGTCGGTTTGGTAGCACCAAGTGTCATTGGCGCTTTAGGTAAATTAGGTATGCTCCCCAACCCGCGCCGGAAGGAGTACATTTCATCTTCCGCATCTAAGCTAGTGAAAAAGGGTTTAATGAAATTTGAGAACGGGTATTATGAACTGACGGATTCTGGAAAACAAATCCTTAGGCACTGGGAGATAGCTGATTATAAGATAAAAATTCCTAAAAGATGGGATAGAAAGTGGCGTCTCGTTATCTATGATATTTCTGAAAAGAAAAAGGGTAGGGTCAGAAGGCAGGTGTCTCGTTTCTTTAAAACCGCCGGGTTCTATAGATTGCAAGACAGCATTTGGGCTTATCCGTATGATTGTGAAGATATCGTGGGGCTCTTAAAAACAGATTTCGGGGTAGGAAAAGAAATCCTTTACATCATTGCTGATGAAATAGAAAATGATAAGTATCTTCGCGAACACTTCAGTCTTTCCACCTGATACGTCAAAATTTACACGTGTAAGAATTAACGTATTATTAAAAACGTATCTATTAAAAATTTATTTAAATTGAAAATTTCGCCTATAAACAGATGACCGAGGCGAGCGAATCCCCTTCTCGGAGTTTCATTATTCTTACGCCTTGCGTGGAGCGGCCGAGGACCGGCACCTCGCTCAAGGCAACGCGCACTACTTGGCTCTTTTTGGAAATGGCGATGACTTCGGACTCCTCCTCGGTCACGACTTGCGATGCCATGACCAAGCCGGTTTTCGCGGTAACTTTCGAAGTAAGAATGCCGGAGCCGCCTCTGCCCTGCACCTTGTATTCCGAAAGCTCGGTGCGCTTGCCGTAGCCGTTCGCGGAAATAACCAGGAGATGAGCATTTTTCCAGCTCGGTTTTATCACGTGAGCGCCCACCACCTCATCACTTTTGTCTAATTTAATAGCTCGCACCCCGCCGGCGGCTCTGCCCATCTCGCGAATGTCTGATTCCTTGAAGCGTATGGACATGCCTTCTTTCGTCACGATGGAAATATTATCTCCCTTCTCGCTATGCGCGACAGAGACAAGCTTGTCTCCAGGCTCAAGCCGGATGGCGATAATGCCGGAGGAGCGAACGTCGTGGAAAGACTTGGCCGAGATACGTTTGCCGATACCGTCTTTGGTGATCAAGGTCAATGAACCTCCACTGGTTGTCGCTTCCTTTGGAAGCGAATCCTTCGGCATGGCGAGTATTGAAGTCACCCTCTCATCATCCGAGAGCGAAATAAAATTCACCACCGACTTGCCCTTGGTTGCGCGCTTGCCCTCGGGTATGTCGTACATCTTTATCTGGTAGGCCTTGCCCTTGTCGGTGAAGAAGAGGAGGTCGGAATGAGTGGAGGCGGTAAGAAAGATGGAGACGAAATCTTCTTCCTTGGTGTCGAGGTCTACCACGCCTATGCCGCCGCGTTTCTGGCGCTTGTATTCTCCCGGATTAGTGCGCTTGATGTAGCCGCCAGCCGTAAGCACTAGCGCTTGTTCCTCGTCTGGTATCAAATCCTCGACGGAAAGCACCTTTACTCCGCCCTTCATCACTTTGGTGCGGCGCTCGTCGCCGTACTTTTCCTTGATATTCTCTAATTCAGTTTTTACTACTTTTAGAATTTTTGCTGGCGATGAGAGCAATTCCTTCATCTCTTTTATAAACGCCTGAACTTCATTAAGTTCATCTTCGACCTTCTTTCTCTCGAGACCGGCAAGCTTCTGAAGGCGCATCTCGAGTATGGCATTGGCTTGGATTTCCGAGAATTTGAATTCCTTCATCAGGGCGCCGCGCGCATCGTCGACAGTCTTCGACGCACGGATGGTCTTGATGACTTGCTCAATGTGGTCGAGCGCTTTAGAGAGGCCAAGGAGGATATGTTCACGCTCCTCTGCGCGCGCGAGGTCGAAGACCGAGCGGCGCCTGACCACTTCCTTCCGGTGCTTAAGGAACTCCGCGAGCATGCTTTTAAGCGAGAGCGTTTGCGGCACGCCGTCGACGAGCGCTACGAGGTTGAAGTGGAATGTATCCTCGAGCTGGGTGTGTTTATAAAGAGCGTTTAAAATTTTCTGCGGCTGGCTTCCCTGTTTCAAATCTATGGCAATGCGGATATCCTTGGCCGATTCGTCGCGAAGACCCTTCACCCCCTCAATCTTTTTCTCCCGCACCAAATCCGCAATCTTCTCGATAAGGTCAGCTTTGTTCACACGGTAAGGGATGGCGGTAATGATGATTTGGAACTGCCCGCTCTTGCCCTCGACTATATCGGCGACACCTCTCGCCACCACCGGCCCGCGGCCGGTGGCATAAGCGTGGTGAATATCCTTATCGTTGAAAATGATGCCGCCGGTCGGGAAATCCGGCCCCTTTACGAATTTCAAAAGGTCTTCGGTGGTAGCGTCTTTGTCGTCGGCAAGATGAATGGTAGCGTCGATTACTTCCGTTAGGTTGTGCGGAGGTATCGAGGTTGCCATGCCCACAGCGATGCCTAAGGTGCCGTTAAGCAAAAGATTTGGCGCGGCCGCCGGCAGGACGACCGGCTCATTGTGCGTACCGTCGTAATTAGGGCGGAAGTCGACCGTTTCCTTGTCGATGTCTTTGAGCATCTCGCTTGCGAGCCGGCTCATCTTAGCCTCGGTGTAGCGCATGGCCGCGGCACTGTCGCCGTCGATGGAACCGAAGTTGCCTTGGCCTATGATGAGCGGGTAACGCATGGAGAAATCCTGCGCCAATTTGACCATGGCGTCGTAAACGGAGACGTCGCCGTGCGGGTGGTACTTGCCAAGCACTTCGCCCACCACGGTTGCAGACTTTCTGGTTTTTGCGCCGGCGTTTAAGCCGATTTCATTCATGGCATAGAGAATGCGGCGGTGCACCGGCTTAAGACCGTCGCGCACATCAGGCAAGGCCCGGTCGGTGATGACCGACATGGCGTAGTCGATGAAGCTCTCCTTCATCTCGTTTGTTATTGGACGCGCTACAATTCTGTTTTTATCATCTTCCATAAATATCAAGAGCGCTGTCTCCCAAATTATTGAAATTGTTTTTTATGGATTCAAGCGGGCTTACGACCTCAAGAGACTTCTCCGCCGCGGCCGGAGTGGCTTCCCCTTGACCAAAATTGACCAAGACCCAGATGGCAAAGATTAAAAGAGTGAAGGCGCCCGAAGTTAGAAGCGCGAAGCGCTTTTTGTGATGAGGCGGCCTTTTATGTAGCGTGGCTAAATATTTTCTCATAAATTATTCTTCCTTTAGAACAATTACTTCGCTTTCCATTCCTTCAAGGTCTTTCTTCTTTACCACGAATTTATCTAAGGGTTCAATCTTATCTTCTCCGGCCTCTTTTAGAAACTG
>JBBUBT010000017.1:0-2364 GCA_038058135.1 Patescibacteria group bacterium | reverse complement strand
TCATAATTCATCGGAATTATCACCGCTGGTTCTAGCGCCACGGCGGCTTTATAAGCATCGGGACGCACGAAGAGAATGTCTATATCCTCGATTTCTTCCTGGTCCGCTTTCGAGCCGAGAAAACATAATTTTATGCCTTCGAACGTGATGAGAAAGGTGCGGTCGAGAAATCCTTTGATAAAAATATTTTTGATTTCGTATTCACCCGGACCATCGATGATGAACCCGGACTTCTCTGATGTCTCGTTTCTTGCTTTAGTAAAGAGAGTGATATCTGCCGCGACCTTTGATTGCGGGTTAACCGCAAGCGTCAAATCGCCTTGGGAAATCTTAAAACTCTCTACCCCTTGGTAGCTGATTATCATATAAAAATTATACCAAATTTAGGCCATTTTTTCACGCTTGACAAATAAATTTAAGTATGATAAGATGAAAGGCAGACAGATCTCCTACCCACATTTTGAAAGGATACTGAGATGAAGAAGTTTGCATTACTGGCGCTCGTCGCCATCCTCGCCGCCGCGTGCGGGAATCCCGACAAACCTTCGACTTCAGCCGCCGCAACTATGACGACTGCTCCCGCTCTGACCGCTCCGGCACTGAAATCCAAACCGGAATATCGGGAGAAGGCGAAGCGGGCTATCGCCTCTTACGAGGTGAGTCCTGAACTCGACCAAATCCCAGATTTCGGCAGAGACGAGAGTGTTGGTTGGCAGGAAGTCGTCGGTATGTCGCTCGCCTATTTCGTAAGCGAGCCTCAGACCTACAACGAGAAAAAGGGGCTTGTAAACTCCGAGTACGGCGATATCCCGGAGGTTCAGCGACGTGCTCGCAACCGCACACGCCAAGTCATGGTTGCTTACGGCATCTTCCAGCTTGGGAATAACCCGGTCCGGATGGATTGGCTCAAGCGGGCAGTGACACTTCTCTGGGCGAGTGCTTCGCGCGAGACAGCTTATCGCCTTACCGTGCCAAGTATCAAGAAGGCGCTCGCCTTAATGCCGCGTGAGGACCGCGAGGATTATCTGCGGATACTGAGACACACTTCGCGCTACATGGCGACCTTCGACTTCGCGCGGGAAGAGCAATACCTCACAAACCTGGAGGCAGGCGGCTGTACAGCTGAAGCTTGGCAGAAGAAACACTTCAAGCTCCCCTATTGGTTCGTCGGCAGTCGCGGCAACTGCAAAGTCCTCTTCACCACATATGGGCCCGACGGCAAGGAGAACCCGTACCGTAAGGCGGAGGCGTTCGTCTACCGGCGAGTCGAGGAAGGATGGGATATCCACGATATGAAGCAAGTGCTCGACCGACTCATCGCCGACCTTTCCTAGCATGCACAACTCGACGTCATCGGGCAATTACTAGGAGTGAAATTCTCCTGTTCATATAGACAAGGGCGAGACTGTGAAGTCTCGCCCTTTCACTTTCATAAATCCCCTGTTTTGATTGACGAATGGATGCGTTTAATGATGGAATTGAATCAGATTTGTTCATCGTACGAAAGGCGCAGGCAACCACATGATGCTTGACAACCTCGCACTCAAATCAGCGCCGGAAGAGAAAGAAACTCTCCGCGAGTGGCTAAACAAGCTGCTCTTCTACCACCAGATAAGATACACGATCATCCAAAGAACAGCGGGCGCCTTCCAGTACCAGGAAATCATGTCGATAACGGACCGTCACCGCGGCATCCAAATCGGCTGCGAAATCTGCAGGGAGAAGCGAAGGGATGTCGGCCGGAATTACATTAACCATTTCCGGGTCTGGCCAGGTCTCACGCGCTTCAGCTGGGCGGTGGTCTTCGGTGCATTATGGAAGCTCGGCTTTATGGCCTGGCTCATGGGGTGGATGTAGCACGCGCGCCGGACGTTTTCAGGTTGGAAACTGATAACGTCAGTATCCAAAGGGCGAGACCGAAGTCTCGCCCTTTAACTTGCTAACTTGCTTAACAAGCGCTTTTTTGATACTCTAACCGAGTTCTTTCCCCCTTCGCACAAAGCTACGGAGGGACAAGTTATTAGTCCCTGATTCTGTTATCCCTTCTTGCCCCGCGAAGCCTTGTGCGAAGTGGGGGTGGTCTGGCAATCATTCTTGAACCCAGGGAGGACCAGAGGCGGCACACTCATTTGGCATTATTTGGACGGAAGAAAAAAGTTGAAAAAGTAGAAGACGAAAGCAAGAGAAATTCGGAGCTCGTGGGAACCCCCGCAGAGAGGGTAAAGAGCGACGCAATTTCTCTTGCTGGAGTCTCTGAATCAAATTTCTTAGATAAAATCCCTACTCCGCCTATGGTAGACGACTTGGTGGAGGGGCCGGTTATTTCCATTGACAAGGGCGCGGTCTACATCGACCTGCCGCCTT
>JBBUBT010000016.1:0-2136 GCA_038058135.1 Patescibacteria group bacterium | reverse complement strand
ACCGCGCCGAAAGGACGAAACTCCGAGAGCAGAGCGCTCCAGTCCCGCAAGAGGTCAAGGACAAAATCAACGAAAGCAGCAAATACTTCCATTCTCCTTATCAAGAATTTATTTTCTATCAATTTTATTCCAGATGGAGCGTCGAGATGGGTCGCCGCGAAACGTGGGTTGAGGCTATCGACCGCTTCATGGATTACATGAAGGAGAACATGGGCTCGAAATTGAGCGAGACCAAGTATGCCGAAGTAAGAGAAGCAATCCTGAAGCAGGAAATCTGCCCGTCGATGCGCCTTCTGTGGTCGGCCGGCAAGGCCTGCAGGAAAACAAACGTCTGCGCTTACAACTGCGCTTACATCGCGCCTAAGTCATGGCGGGATTTGTCGGAGATAATGTATGTGTCCATGTGCGGGGCTGGCTGCGGCTTCTCTGTTGAACCGGAAAACGTCGGCAAATTCCCCCAGATTCAAAAACAAAACGGGAAGCACTCGCCGAAAATTACCATTGAAGACAGCAAAGAGGGCTGGTGCAACGCCTTCGTTGCCGCCTGCACCGCCTGGGAGAAGGGCTTTGACGTTGAAATCGACTACTCCCTCATTCGTCCGGCAGGCGTGAAGCTCGAGACTATGGGCGGCCGCGCTTCCGGTCCGGCCCCCATTCAAGAGCTTATGCAATTCACCAGAAGGAAAATTTTGGCGAAGCAGGGCCGCCGGCTTGCCACTCTCGACCTGCACGACATCATCTGCCAAATCGGGCTCATCGTGGTGGCCGGCGGCGTGCGCCGTTCCGCGCTCATCTCTCTCTCGTCACTCGATGATACCGATCTTAGGGATGCCAAGAAGGGCGCTTTCTGGCAGACGGAAGGCCAACGTTCGATGGCCAATAATTCCGCCGTTTACGAAACTAAGCCCACCGCTGAGGAGTTTCTCCAGGAATGGACCGCTCTCGTCACTTCTCATGCCGGCGAACGAGGCATCTATAACCGCGGCGGCCTCGAGTTCCAAGTGCCCAAAAGACGCTGGGAAATTTTAAAGAAGGCCAAACAGCCCGGCGTGAATCCTTGCGGCGAAATATATCTTCAATCCAAGCAGTTCTGCAATCTCACTTCGATAGTTGTCCGTCCCAAAGATGATATGGAAGATTTGAAAAGAAAAATGCGCCTGGCCACCCTTCTTGGCACTTATCAAGCCACCTTGACCAACTTCGGCTATCTCTCGAAGGAGTGGAAGAATAATTGCGAGAAAGAGCAGCTTCTCGGCGTCTCCATCACCGGCTACTACGACAACAAAATCATTCGCGATGATAAGAATCTCCAAACTCTCCGCGAAGAATCCGTCAAAACTAACAATAAGTACGCCAAGCGCTTTGGCAAAAATGAATCCACGGCCATCACCTGTGTCAAGCCGCACGGCAATTCGGGACAACTCCTAAACGTCGGTTCCGGCATGCACACCTGGTATGCCCACTACTACATCCGCCGTGTTCGCATCTCGGCCAATGATCCCTTGTTGAAGCTCGCTCAGAGCCAGGGCGTGCCGGTCTTCCCGGAAGTCGGCTACTCGACCGCCAATGCCACTACCATGGTCATGGAATTCCCGATGAAAGCTCCCGAAGGCGCCTTGGTGAGCTCGGATGTGACGGCGCTCGAGATGCTCGAAGAATGGAAAAGGCTGAAAGTTAATTTTACCGAGCACAATCCTTCCGTTACCGTCTATGTTGGCGATGACGAATGGATTTCCATCGCCAACTTCATTTACAAGAACTGGGATATCGCCGGCGGTCTGACCTTCCTCCCTCGCGACAACCACGTCTATCGCCTGGCGCCGTACGAAGAAATTACCAAAGAGGAATACGAGAAAAGGGAGAGAGCACTGAATCGCCCCGACTTCTCCAAGCTTATGCTCTACGAGCATGAAGATATGACTACGGGCGCCAAAGAACTGGCCTGCGCGGGTGGCGTCTGCGAGATAGACGTGGTGCCTGCGGAAGCCGCAGCCTAAATCAAATATCCTTCTTTCTTCAAAATCTTTCTCTTTGTTTCGCTTCCTCCCCTGTTATAGCTCCCAATCCTGCCATCGCTTCGGATGACTCTGTGACATGGAATTTTAGGGTCGAAATTGCTTTTCATAAAATTTCCTA
>JBBUBT010000015.1:5397-8613 GCA_038058135.1 Patescibacteria group bacterium | reverse complement strand
ATGCCGGGCGACTCCGTCGACTGCCCGCCGAAAGATTCTGTTATAAGAAGAGTCTTCAATCGTTTTCTGGCAGCATAAACGCCGGCGGCAACGCCGGCGGGACCGCCACCGATAATCGCTAAATCGAACATTACTCTATTCTACTTTAATTTCGAGCGTCTAAGAAAGGCGGGAACAGCGGACCAATCATCGTCATTGTCTTCGGGAGCGCTTGCGGCAGGCGCGCCGACCGGCTTCTTCACGTCCATTTCCTTGATAGTAGATTTCTCCGAAGCGCCGATGGTATTGAAAATCTTGCCCTTACCCCGTTCTTCGTCGCTTACGAAGCCCTGAAATAGTGAAGTAGATCTTTTTGCCTGACTGTTATCGGCGAAGTTTGAAGCGATGACGGTAATCTTAACCTCACCCTTCTTGAGTTTATCGTCATGAACCGTGCCGAAGATGATTTTGGCATTCGGGTCGACTGACTCAGTAATGACCTTGGCGGCATCCTGGATTTCAAACATGGTAAGGTCGTCTCCGCCGGCGATGGAGAAGAGCACGCCCTTGGCTCCGTTAATAGAGATTTCAAGGAGAGGAGAAGAGATGGCGGCGCGGGCGGCCTCCTCGGCGCGGTTCTCTCCGGAGGCTGAGCCGATGCCCATGAGCGCGGCGCCGGAATTTTCGAGAACCGAACGCACGTCGGCAAAGTCTATATTGATAATACCCGGGGTAGTGATGAGTTCGGATATGCCCTCCACTGCTTCTCGCAAAATATTATCGCAAAGAGCGAAAGCGTTCTTAGCGGTGATGTTTTTCTCCACTGTTTGGAGGAGCCGGTCGTTGGGTATGACAATCAAGGCATCAACCACTTGCTTCAACTCCTCAATGCCTTGTTCGGCAAACTTCATCCTCTGTTGTCCTTCAAAGAAGAATGGCTTGGTAACAATAGCCACCGTGAGCACGCCATTTTCCTTGGCAGTACGAGCGATAATCGGCGCTGCGCCCGTACCCGTGCCTCCACCCTCGCCGCAAGCAATAAAGACCATATCCGCGCCCTTGATGGCTTCCTGAAGCTCTTCCTTGGTTTCTTCGACAGCGCGCTTGCCGAGTTCCGGATCCATGCCAGTGCCTAATCCGCGGGTAACATTCTTGCCAATATGAATTTTTTTCTTCGCGAGCGCGTGATGGAGGTCCTGGGCATCTGTGTTTACCGCGATGAAATCAACCCCCTTGACCTTCGAATTTATCATATGATTCACCGTATTTCCGCCTGAACCGCCCACCCCGATGACCTTGATTCTGGCGAACGATTCTACTTCTGGCTTGATTTGTGGCATGCGTTTAAATTAAATGATGGGCCTATCTTACCAGAGCATCTGGAAAATGGAAGCAATAGACAAAAATCAAGATTTATGGCAAAAGTTGGGAAACCCAGCGGGAAAGTTTTTGGAAAAGATGTCTGCCGTCCGCGGCAGTCAGAGAGCCGTTTCTTCTGCCGATAAGACCTTGCTCATTGTCGGCATTGAAGCCCAGAATGGCTAAGCCGCAAGATACGGCCCAGATAGTCTCTTTGATTTTATTCTTCTCGTTTCCTCCGAAGTGAATTTCTGCCACTTGAGAAGGGAGACGCAAAATTTCTTCAGACAATAATTTGATATTTTGAGTGGAAGAGACGCCGCCGGTGAGAATGATGCCTGCCGGCAATAAGGCATCCCTGCCGAGTTTCTTTAAATGCGCTTGGATGAGTTCGAAGCAATCCTCAAGCCGCGCGAATATTATCTCTTCAAGCTTCTTCTTCGAGAAAGCCACGCGCGAGAAGCCGCCGAGCTTTACGGTCTCCGCGTCTTCGAGCGTAAGCTTCAATCCCAGCGCGATGTCGTTGGTAATATCCGCGCCACCGATAGGGAAGACTTCGAGCGAGACGATATTATTATTCTCGAAGACGATGATAGAGAGTGTTTCCGCGCCGATATCAGCGAAGAGACAGCCGACGCGGCGCTGTTTTTTCGAAACAGTGACGAAGCTTGCCGCCACAGGCGCCGCTACTACGTCGACCACCTCGACCCCCGCTTCTTCTATAGTCTTCACAAGTTCCGCGAGATGGTGTTCCAGGCAAGTGATGAAAAGGGCCTTGACCTCGAGTTTCTGCGCCTTAAGCCCCAAAACTTGTCCCCAAGCGGGCTTCCCGTCCATTTTCCATTCTACCGGGATAGTATTGATGATTTTCTTATTTAATAATGACGCCTTAGAGATGGCCTTTTCCGCGGTCTCAAGTGCTAACTCAAGGTCTCTTTCGGTAATCTCTAGGTCCGCTCTGGAGATAGCGATTATGCCGTTTGAAACAACGCTTTCAAGGCCTATGCCGCCGAAGGAAGCATAGGCCCGCTTTACCTTGACGCCAGCCATCTTTTCGGCGCGGCCCAAAGCTTGTTTTACGCTTTGGGCCGCTTCAATATTCGAGACAATATAACCGCGCTCAACACCCTTAGTCTCGGCGGCACCCGTGCCGATTATTTTCGGAGCGAAATGTCCCTGCTCGAAGACATGTTCTGCCATGACAACTTTGGTTTGGAAAGTTCCGATATCAATGCCTGTGATGATTTGGCGCGCCATTTTTTAATTTATCAATCTTTCTCAGAAGTTTAGCTTCTTCGAAATCCATTATATCACCGTGCTCCATTCCTTTTAAATGCAAAAGGCCGTGGATAAAAAGTTCGAGGACGCTGAAGCCACCGGTTTTTGAAGGACTGATGAAAATTTCTCCGGAATTCTTCGAAAGTTGGAATGACAGGACATTGGCCGGCTTGTCCTTGCCTCGGTAAACGCGGTTCAACCGTCTCATGAAAGAGTTGCCTGCGAAAACAAGCGAGAGTTCGTATCTTTTTCCAAGAACTTGCTTCTTTATTTTATTGAAACTTTTATCGTCGACGGGGACGGGAGAATTTGCTGATTTCATTTACTTTACCCATTTTCGTAAGCTCGGCGATAACCTCTCTTTTCCTGAGATAAGCGACGGTTTTCGAGTGCCTAGTGTTGGAAGAAGGGGTGCGTTCGCTATAGCGCTTCGACCGGACGCGGGGAAGGACGCCCGAGGCCTGGACGCGCTTGCTGAAGCGTCGAAGGACGCTTAAGTTGTTTTCATTCGGGCCTTTGACGACCTCGATATTGACCATTGCTTGCATGGCCTGCTAATTTAACATAATAGTTGAATCAAGGCAATAGAAAACGCCGGCG
>JBBUBT010000015.1:0-5297 GCA_038058135.1 Patescibacteria group bacterium | reverse complement strand
TTATCTTTTAATTTTGGAGTAGGGAAGAGCAGAAAGTGCAAAGGATATTTTTTCTTGAGGCGATATAGAGCGCTAGTAGCATAGAGCTTTTTCTCTTCTCGCTTGTTAAATTCCTTTTCCAGACCGGCAATTGCTTGCTCATAACCTGGCAGTTGGTCGTCTAGCCATTTCTGTACTCGGAAAATTGTATCAGGGCCTACACCCAAACTGGCAATTATTTCTCTCTGAGTTTCTCCACTCAAGAGTTTTCTCGCGATAATAATTCGTCGACCAAACATAATTCTCTCGCTCGGGGTGAGCAGGTCTTTTAGAAAAAGCTTAACAGCTTCTCGACCTTGGATAGCGCTAGCCGCTGTGTATAAATTATCTAGAGTTTTAATTATTTCTTTTTCGCTCAATTTCCCAATCTTTACTTTCATAATTTATACATTAAACAGAGTGATATGATATATCATATCATCTTAGATAATACTATATTATATAATTTTAGGAAATACCGATTGCAGCAATTTGGAAAACCAGAAGGCAGAGGGCGATGTGTTTGAGATATTGAGGGAGCTCTCCTAATGGAATAGTGTCCTGGGCGCGAGTGGCAACATTCCTGACCGTGGCGGTACCGTCGAGAGCTTCCTTCTGCCCGATAATTATAAGATATGAGACGCGCAGATTCTCGGCGTTTGAGAGCTGGACAGTCAATTTGTCCTTGCCGAGGAAGTGATGTACGGGAATGCGGTTTAAGCGCAGAAGTTCTATCAAGGAGAGAGTTTTAATCTTCGCCTCGCGGCCGAGCTGGACGAGATAGAACTTCGGCCTGGGCAATTGCTTGTAAATTTTCTTCTCGAAGCTTCTGCCTATAGGCGTGAAGATATTGATTCCGGCCATAGGAACCTCTTTTCTCAATCCGAGCCGGCGGCCCAAGCGCGAATATCGGTAGCCCACAGCCAGCGTCTCTTCCCCCACACTCTCGGCATTCTGGCCCGTAGATTTTATGGCAAAGATGGTATGCGAGGCGTGATTTTTCTCTCCGACGAGCTCTGAAGCCAGGCGGAATTCAATGTCCAGCGCTTCAAGATATTCAAGCACTTCCTTGAAATAGAGGCGGCTCTGGGTGGATAGGAAGCTCACTGAAGAAGGGGCCATCGAGCGCAATTGTATCGCCTCCTCCTCTTCGAGGCGGAAGAGATTAAAGATATCTTCCTTAAGTTCCTGTTTAACGCGTTCCGATAAGTTTGTCCCGAATTTTTTTACGAAATTGCCCAACTCGCGCTCGTAAACACCCATGGAATCCCTGTCGCCCACGCAATTAATATCAACCCGCAGATGCTCGTACCCAACCTCTCCAAGCATCGAAAGCGCCGCCCGGATAAGAGTCGCCTCGGCTATGCCAGACGGGGCACCGATGAAATGCAGAGAATAGCCCGGAGGTTTCTTGCGTTTGTAGACGAGTGCCAGGGGGTGGGGAAGAGAGGCGAGGTTCTGTTCAAGATAGTATCTTACGACGGCGGCTTTCTCAGCGGCATCATAGTGCGGGTGCTCGCCGCAGAAGCGCGTGAGTTCGATATCTTCCTCACTTATCCGCGGGGAAGCGATCGGCATGAAGCCGAAGTAAGTGGCAGTAATAATACTCTTATCAAATTCATTTAAAGCCCACTTCGGCCTGGTTTGAACTTTTTCCATCATTGATTTTCGCTTGCAGACGCCTTTCCGTTGCTCGAGCCGTTGCCAGGGAAGAGCGCCGGCGGGAAGAAGCGGATCACGGGCCGGCCGATGATGTTTGTCTCGGGCACCGGGCCCCAGACGCGAGAGTCAGAGCTCGCCATACGGTTGTCTCCCATGACGAAGTATTCTCCCTGCCCCAAGGTGTAATTAAGAGATTCTTTTTTCTCCAATTTTACATATGGCTCGTAAAGTCGGATTCCCTCCGGGTTTAGGGCATTGACTATTGTCACCTCGCCATCCTTGATTGAAACGATTTCAGTCGGCAGGCCGATAACTCTTTTAATGTAATATTTCCTGGGATTGAGCGGATATTTGAAGATAAGAACCGAGCCGCGCTCAGGCGCCTTGAAATGATAGGTGACCTCATCCACTATGAGGTACTGCCCGTCTCTGAAGGTCGGGTCCATGGAGGCGCCGTCGACTAAGAAGGGCTGCGCCACGTAGAGGCGAAAGGGGATGACAATGATGAGAGCGAAGAAGAGGAGTTTGCCCAGTTCTTTCCAAAAATTCGAAGATTTTTTCTCCTCCATTTGCAGAGATTGTATTATCTAACTTGATTTGACACAATAGCGATATGTATATCGTTGTCGGTTTAGGGAATCCTGGAGAAGAGTATACGCGCACCCGTCACAATACCGGACGCATGGCTGCTGACTTTGTCGCAGAGAAAATTAGAAGAAATCATGCGGGGCATGATTCTTTCAAAGTTTTCACTCCCGATACGTACATGAACAAATCCGGCACTGCTGTCGCTAAGGTAATTAAGAGCAAAAAGGCCGCGGAAAAGCTCATAGTTATACACGATGATCTTGATTTGCCTCTGGGCACTATGAAAATCTCTTATAACCGTGGCTCGGGCGGGCATAAAGGTTTGGAATCGGTCATCAAAGCACTCAAAACCAGAGAATTTATCCGAATCAGGATTGGAATTTCCCCAAAAAAGAAACCATCGGGCGAGTCTGCGGTCGAAAAACACATTTTAAGCAATTTCAAGCCGGCCGAAATGGAAACTCTCAAAAAAATTTTGAAAAAAGCGGCCGCTGCCGTCGAAACCATTGCCGCCCGCGGCCTCGCCCCCGCCATGACGGAGTTTAATAAGTAATATAAATATATGAATATTAAATTAAAAAAGTTTTTAATTGCCACCGCCGCAATTTTTATAGCGGGTTTAATTAACTATCCAATATATCTTTACTTTTACAACCTGAGAATTTCAGGCAAATTAATTTCCAGTTACAGTACCATCTCTCACATAGGGCAAGTATTCGCAATAATTCTTATTTTTTTAGTTTATAAACTCTTAAAAAGAATTTTTATTAAATAGCCAATTACAGAGTTTAATAAATAGAAATGAGAGAAATTGAGGTAAAAATCAGAGCGAAGAATTTGGAAGAAATTGAGAAAAAGCTCAGAGAGAAAGGGTGTACACTCTCCGAGCCGATAAGCCAGTATGACGTGGTCTATTCCCTCAAGGGCTCGAGAAACGAATTCGAATCAGCGAAAGAGGGGGATATAGTAATTCGCATTAGACGCACGAAAGATCACGCCGAACTTACTCTGAAGAAACAGCGCTCAAATGAGAGCGATAATATTGAATGCGAAACAGAAGTCAAAGATTCTGAAGTTGTTCACAATATTCTCAGTCTGCTTAGGTGGTATCCATCCGTGGAGGTCAAAAAGATAAGGAGAAAGGGTAAACTTGGAAAATATGAGATATGTCTCGACGAAGTCGAAAGACTTGGGACTTTCGTTGAACTTGAGAAGATAACTGGCGATGAAGCGAATGCAGAAGAAGTGAGAGAAGAATTGTTCAAAGAGCTTGAATCTCTTGGCCTCTCCCGAGCCGACGAAGAACTCCGCGGCTATGACACCCAGATTTATCAACTAACTCACAACTAAAAATAGCGATATATCGCTATACGTTATCTTCTAGCTATAGCATAAAAGTAACGTATACGTTAAATATTCACGGTCGGGAACAGATAACGTATGACACGATGTAAGTAAAAACTTCGCAGAGACGGAGTTTAACAAATAAACGCCGATTGACACTTGGTTTTTCTGAGAGCAATATTATCTCCAGACTTTTTCTAAGGGGGCAGATAATGGAAAGTGTGCCGAAACAGCCGATCCACCTTTGGTTGCTCCAAAAGATCGAACGAGCTCAGTATCTCTCCGAACTGCTTGAGGCGGGCAACTTGATTCGCGCCCTCAAGCTCGTCTCCGGCCATGCGCTACTCATACCAGCCTGGGAGGAGGGTTGGTTGCGTGTGGGAAAGAAGATCAAAGTACCAAACCTTATCGAAAGTGAGTACTACCTGAAAGTGCTCAAGGACCTCCAGTCCGAGGAAGCCGAGGTTCGGACTCGTATCGCGGCAAGACTCGAAGTTATTCGTCAATCCACCGAAGAACTTACTCGTGCCGCTCGCGGCACGTAGGGGCGTTCGAAAAAGGGTTTCTCGCATGCGCGCGAGAAACCCTTTTTCTGTTTGTTTATTTCTTATCAACGAATGAGAGGGCCATTTTTTGCTCCTTCGGGTCGAAGAGGGTGATTTTAAAAGTATAAGTCTTGCCCATCTCCAATTTTTCCCGCAGTTTTTCTTCCGAGCCGAATTCCGAGATATGGATTAAGCCGGCGACACCTTCTTCAATAGACGCCAAGGCACCGTGTTTGTTGTACTTGATGACGACACCTTGTACGACATCGTCCTTTTTATATTTCTTCTCCGCTTCTCTCCAAGGATTCTCTTTCAAAGCCTTTATGGAGAGAGAAATTTTATCATCCTTTATCTCAATGACCTTCACCCGGACCTTCTCGCCGATTTTAAACATGCGTTTAGGGTCTTCCACCAGGCCCCAATCAATTTCCGAAATGTGGACCAGGCCCTCAAGCCCTTCTTCAAGCTTGACGAAAACGCCGAAGTCGACAAGGCCAGTCACTTCACCCGTAAGTTCATCACCCAAAACGTACTTGGAGACGATATTTTCTTTGTCCTTTGTCTCCGGAGATTTCTCGGAGAAGATAAGTTTACCTTCTTTCGGATTGACCCCGATTATAGTGACCGAGAGCTTCTCGCCCACGAGCTTCTTTAATTCATCGAGGATTTTATCTTTATCTCCGTCGGAGATTCTAGGATAATGTTCAGGTTTTAATTGTGATGCCGGGAGGAATCCTATAATGCCCTGCCAATTTATGATAAGCCCGCCCTTATTGGCATCCGTTATCGGGAGTTCGAATACTCGCTTCTCACGTATGGCATCCTCGGCCTCATTCCAGATGATGGCTTGTCGCGCTTCTTTGAGAGAGATTTCGAAATAGCCTTCCGCTCCGCCGATATCGACCACCTTGCCGGCCACGATATCGCCGACGTTAATCTTTTTAATAATATCCCTGGCGTTGATGAACTCGCGGCCGTAGATAATGCCTGTGCCGAAAGGCGGCAGGTCGATGTAGACCGCGCCCTTGTCAATGGAAATAACCGGCCCTTCCACCAAGTCGTCTACCATAGGCGGAGTAGGGATGGAGTCCAGGAAGTTAGCTTGGCTAGCTTCGTTAGCTTCACTAGCTTTTTTTGATA
>JBBUBT010000014.1:0-1292 GCA_038058135.1 Patescibacteria group bacterium | reverse complement strand
GAAGCTGAAAAATTTTTCAGGAAACCTTTCGCTTTGCTATACGGGAATGGCTTCATGTCGGTTTCCCCGGCATTTTTAGTCTTTGAAGCGATGAGCGTATTCTTCACCTGCCAGATAACCGCCCTGAAAAAGACGTCTTCTGCGGCCATTCCTGAGGCTAGCGCCTTCTGATAAAGCACCCAGGCATCCTTCTTTTTTCTTGCCCCAATGGCATCTGTCAGGGCAAAGATATTGAAATCATTCCTAGCCGCTGGGCCGATGACATCTTCCTCTGAATTTTCCGAAACGACCTTGACCGTATTGCCGAATATATCTTGCTGAAAAAATTCTTCATTCATAAATCCTAAATCATAAATCCACTCTCTGCATTTCGCCCCAATTATCGCCCGCATGCGCCTCCGCCACAATCGGCACCCCTCGACTTACGCTCGGGGCAAGCACCTCCTCCATTATTTTTTTAAAATGTTTCACTGCCTCGCCGATCAGATTATTTTTTACCTCAAAGACTAATTCATCGTGCACTTGAAGAATCATTCTCATGTCATTTTCATACCCTTCTTTCTTTATATGCTCGTCGATTCTTATCATCGCAATCTTTATGATGTCTGCCTGAGTGCCTTGAAGCGGCGCGTTTATGGCCATGCGTTCGGCCGAGGCGCGGATAAACGGCAACGGCGATTTAAATCCGGAGAAATATCGGCGGCGGCCGAAAAGAGTCTCGGTGTATCCCCTCCTGGCAGTCTCGGCTTTTACTTGGTCGAGGTATTGAGCAAGGCCGGTAAAGGTTTTGAAGTATTCATTATAAAATTCTTGCGCCTCTTTGCGGTCAGTACCGAGATTCGCCTTCAGGGCATTTACTCCCATGCCGTAGAGAATGCCGAAGTTAATCACTTTTGCCTGGCGGCGCTCTATGCCGATTTTTTCGGCCACCGCCTTATGCACGTCTTCGCCCTTTTTAAATATTTCTATCAGTTTTTTATCTTGAGAAAAGATGGCTGCAAGGCGAAGTTCAATTTGAGAATAATCAAGAGAAACGAGTTTGTATCCTTTCTCGGGCACGAATGCTTTGCGAATGGCCCGGCCAAGTTCTGTCTTATTCGGAATGTTTTGCAAATTAGGATTGTTTGAAGACATTCTGCCCGTAACAGCACCCATTTGAGAGAAGGTGGAATGGAGACGGGAGCTTTTATCAAGCTGGGGCGGAATGGCGTCAATGTAGGTTGAGAGAAGTTTTGAAAGCTCGCGGTAGTCTAGAATATGGGCAATTATCGGGCTTTTTTCGCGCAGCTTTT
>JBBUBT010000013.1:0-8360 GCA_038058135.1 Patescibacteria group bacterium | reverse complement strand
CTCCTCCTAGAGAGTTTGTCTGGAACTATATTTTAGGATAAAGTGGACTATTAAGCAATTGTGGATAGCCGTATTTATGCGAAAAACCGTTAAAAAATACTTTATCCCTCATGTGGGCAATAGTTTCTACCCCCATTTCTTCAGGTTCTTCTCTGTTCTTTTGATAATCATAATTCTCGTGGGCTCCCAGCTACTCCTCCGCGGCGCCTTCAAGACCCTTTCCAAAAATGATTCTTACGCCGCCATTTTCATCGGGGCGCTCCTCTCTTATACCAACGAGGCGCGGGCCGATAGCATCGGGCAGACGCTTGCGACAAGCCCGCTTTTGACCAAGGCGGCAGAGCTTAAGGCGAGTGACATGGCGGAGAAGGGCTACTTTTCGCACAATACTCCGGATGGCAAGACGCCGTGGTATTGGTTTAAAAAGGTCGGCTACAATTATCGATACGCCGGCGAAAATCTGGCCGTCGACTTCATGGACTCTAAAGATGTGACGGACGCCTGGATGGCTTCTCCCGGGCATCGGGCCAATATCTTAAACTCTCGCTACACGGAGATAGGCATTGCCACGGCAGTCGGGAACTACCAAGGCAGGGAGACGACCTTTGTAGTGCAAATGTTCGGGACTCCGGCGCCTAAATTGCCGGAGTATTCGAATCTTCCCGCAAACGTCTCCGCCGTGGATAAGATTATCTCCTCGCCCAAGTCGAGCCTGGTAAACCTCTACTCGCTTCTCATCGTTTTTGTAGCTCTGCTTATGCTTTTAGCTGCCATATTTGAATTCAGGAAGCATCACAAAGGCATCTGGCTCTCCGGCGGCCTCCTCATACTTTTCGCCGGGGCGCTTATTGCTCTAACGCTTGGCTCCGGCAAGGGAATCGTCTTCTTCTGGTTTTAACGCGTATCTTTTAGAAATAGACTTTCAATAAAACCAAAGAACATAATAACGGCGAGGACGAAAAAGAGCTTTTCCATGGAGAAAAAATAGAGGGAAACGGAAGCGAATATGGCCGCGATAATAATGCTTGCTGGTCTCGCCAGGCGGAAGATGCTTAAGAGTTCCGTATTGGCGGCGGCGATATGTTTGAAGAAATAGCTTTCGGTCATAATTTCAATGAAGCTCGCGCCCACCCGGGACAGGAGGAGAAGTAGCATCCAAGCCGTAAAAACTTTCCCCGTAAACGGCATGACAAGAAGGGAAGCACCCGTGATAAAAAAGCCCAGACCCATGATTTCTTTCTCTCCCAGGAATCTGTCCGCCACCTCGCCCGCCGGCCATTCTAAGAGAACGAACGGCAGAAGGGCAACGGTAAGAATAACGCCAATCTCCGTCCAGGCGAAGCCGAGAATACCGTGAAGGTAAATCGGAACGTAAATCACCATGATGGCGAAGAAGGTCTCGAGTGCCGTTTTACAAATCACCACATGCCTTATATCGCTATTTCCCCACCATTTTCTGAGAGAAACCACGTGATTTCTCGGAGAAGTTATACCCTTCGGTTTAAAGACAAGGAGAGAAATGAGGATGGCCGGTACTAAGAGGAGCGCTGCTGCCTGGAAAATAAGAGTGAGTGATTCTCCCCGCGAGAAAAGCGAGATTGCCAAAGGTCCCAAGGCGATGCCAGCATTCACGAAGGTGAAATAAATGCCGCGTATCTCTCCAGTTCTGCTATCTTTCGAAATTTCTTCGAGTAAGATATCCAGGAAGTAGTAGTTCATAAAAAGGAAACTGCCATAGATTATAAATAGGAACGACGCCTCGCCGCCGCTTGAGACGCCGGCGAGGCCCAACGTCCCTCCTCCGGTTATAAATAAGAAAAATAAGAGGAGAAAGCTCGCGCTGAAATAATACAGAAGCCTGGGAGCCAAAAGGAAAAGAATAATATTCACCACCGCCGCGAAAAGATAAAGAATACTCACCGTTCCTATGTCGAAAAAGCGGCCGAGAAAGGTGGAGGTAATGTAAAGAAGCGCGCCCGAGTGGATAGAGAGAAAGAACGCGGCAATTACAACTGGAATCAATCGGAGCATGAGATAAGTATAACCCCCACACCTAAATTCCGATAAAATTTAGGTGTGGGGGTATAACTCCAACTTCGCCAAAGCTTCGCTGAACAAAGTAAAATGCAAAGCGCTCCTTGCGGAGCGCCTTGCCCCATAAATACTACTACTACCATTTCTTTCGTCAAAGAAAACTGTGGATAACTCCCACACCTACTTTTCTATACCCCTAAAATTACCGGAATGACAATCGGTTTCTTGGCGGTGCGTTGGAAGAGAAAGCGCGAGACATCTTCGGTCACGGCGTTTTTGGCGTAATCAAAGTTTATGGGATTCATACCGACGGTAGTGGATTCGATTGATTTTTTAATGATGTTTCTCGCCTCGCTTAAAAGTTCTTGCGATTCGCGCAGGTAAACGAAGCCGCGCGCGATAATATCCGGTGACTTCTTGAGTCGGCCGGTGCGCGTATTGATGAGGGCGATGACGACAAAGATGCCGTCCTCGGCAAGCATCTTTCTGTCGCGGATAACTACCTCGGAAATATCTCCGATAGAGAGCCCTTCCACCACCATGTCATCCGACGGCGCTTTCTCCGGAAGCTTCACGAACCTGTTGCCCTTATCTTGAATTTCGATGATGGAGCCGTTGTCCGGAACGATGATATTCTCCGGCGGACAACCAATCTGCCTAGCCAGTTCCGCGTGCATTTTAAGACGGAAGTGGCTGCCGTGGACCGGCATGAAGTATTTATAAGGAATCTGTTTGTGCACCCATTCCAATTCGCCCCTCTTGCCATGTCCTGAAGTGTGAACGTCAGAGTCGAGGTAAGTAATTATCTTCGCGTCATGGCGGAATAAATTATCTTTAAGCTTCTCGACCGCACGGTCATTGCCGGGGATGACGGAAGAGGATAGGACGATGGTGTCAGAACGCTCTAGGCGGACGTATTTATGGGTTTTATTCGACATTCTCATAAGAGCCGCGAACTCTTCACCCTGAGCGCCGGTGGCGATTATCATGATTTTATTGGCCGGATGCTTCTCGATTTCCTCAATAGGGACGATGTGCGAGGTATCCACAAGGTTTAAGTGCTTGATAATCTCGACATTGGTCTTCATGCTGCGGCCCTCGATAAGGACCGACCGCCCGTAGCGGCGGGCGCTATTTAGGAATTCCACAATTCTTTCTACTTGAGAGGCGAAGGTGGCGAGAATGATGCGGCCTGGCGCCTGGGCCACTATGGCGTCGATATTTTTAAGTATCGAGGCCTCGGAGGGCGAGAATCCCGGCTTGTCGATGCCCGTGGAGTCCATGGTAAAGAGGAGCACGTTTCTTTCTTTAAACATTTTATACTGCTCGATTTCCTTCTCTACCGGCACGCCGTTCTCGTTTTCTACCCGGACATCGCCGGTGTTGACGATGTCGCCGTAAGGAGTCTCGATGATAATGCCGGTCGAGTCGGGGATTGAATGGGTCAATCCGAAAAAGCGCACTTTAAAATTAGGGGTTATGGGTATAGACTTATCGCTTGTCTCAACGATGCGGATATCGAGCGGCGGCAAGGCCGGGAATTCGGCCTGACGCTTCTTTATGAGGAGCGCGCCGAATTCGCGAGTATAAATAGGCGGATTGCCCAGTCGGGTAATGAGGTAGGGGATGCCTCCGATATGGTCTAGGTGTCCGTGGGTCACGACCAGGGCTCGTATTTTGTCCTTTCTTTCCTCGAGGTATTTGATATTAGGCAGAATGTAATCGATGCCGGGAGTATCATCGTCGGTAAACTGGATGCCGGCATCGACGACTATAATGTCGTTGCCGAACTCCACCACCGTCATATTCTTGCCGATTTCTTCAACGCCGCCCAAAGGGACGATGCGAAGATTGTCGCCTATGGGAGGAATAATATCGTGGGGCTTTTTTACCGGTATGGGGGCATTGGTTCTGCGGCGAATGTTTTTAAGCCGCAGGCCGGAGGAGAAGGGAGAAGGATTCATGGGGATAATTTTTTAATGACTAATGGCCAATGACTAATTGAGGAATATTTTCCAGACCTTGTCTGTCTCTATGTACCAATTTCTCACGCCGAGGAATCGGTCCTGGGCGATTGATAGGGGGCCTAGAGAGACTGCTCCCACTTTTTCCGGCAGAAGATACAGGAAGCTCGGAGTGTAGAGAAAGACCGCCGGAATGTCAGAAGTAATTTCGTTCTGAAACGAACGGTAATTCTTCTCTATTGCTTCCGCATCGCCCGTCGCTCTTGCATTTTCCAGGAACTTATCCGCGCGAGCGTTGGCGTAAAGAGCGATATTCAAGCCCGGGTCGTTTCTTTGCGAAGAGTGCCAGAAGGGGTAAAGGTCGGCATCCCGTCCTACCACAAGGCCAAAGAGCAGGGCGTCGAATTGTCTCGGCCGAATGACGTTTTGATTCAAATCCCCGGTTTCAGAAACCGAGACTAGGACTTGTGCCCCGAGCTTTTGCCAGGCGGCGACCAATACGTCGGCCACCTGGCGCAATTCCGGGGCGTCACCGGTAGAGATAGAAAACGACAGGCTTATTGTATCCTTATTTAATTTTTTTTCAAGCACTTGAGTTTCCTCATTCATTTTCCACCCAGCTTTAGCGAGAATTTCCTTGGCTTTCGAAAGCCTCTCTTCCTGAGAAGAGACCCCGCTCTTCTCAGTGCTCCAAGGGTAGATACCCGCTGGCATGGGGCCGTTGATAGCCGTGCCGTAGCCATAAAGCACCTTCTCTACTATCTCTTCTTTCGGGGCGGCAAGTTCCAGGGCCTGGCGGACTTCTTTGTTTAAGAGCACTTTAGAATGGCTTTGGTTGAAAAAGACAGCGAATATCCTAGGCAATTCTCCCCGGATGATTTGAGCTCCGGCGACATTAAGGCCGCTTAACTTCTCCGGGGAAATACCGCCTACAGCATCGACTTCTCTGTCATTAAAGGCCTCGATAAGAGCCACCTCTGACGGGTAGAAACGAAAGACTAGATTTTTGATATAGGCTTCTTTGCCTCCCGCGTCTTTAAACGAGATGAGTTTGTAATAGTCGGGAATGCCGCCGGAATTTCTCTCCACTCGTTCGACCTCATAAGGGCCTGAGCCCACTGGCAGGGTATTAAACTGACTGAAGGAAAATTCATCTTCCGTGACATTTTTCCAGATATGCTTGGGCAGAATGCCCACAGTCAAGTTGTAGATGAACGGCGCGTACGGTTTCTTTAATTTGAAGGCGACCGTGCGCTCGTCAATTTTCTCTATAGTTACGGAATCCCAATTTCCGCGCTTAGGACTTTTAATACCCGGATCTACGATTTTCTGAATGGTAAAGATGATATCATCCGCAGTGACCGGAGTACCGTCGTGGAAACGGGCATTTCCTCTTACGGCCGCCGTGTAAGTTAGCCGATTTTCTGAAATCCTGACGCTCTCAGCCAAATCATTCTGGACCTTGCCTTCCGGCGTAAGCCGCACCAAGCCGGAATAAACAAGCGAGGAAAGATTCTTGTCGGCTTCTGATATGGCGAGGACCGGATTGATGAACCGCGGATTGCCGATAACCCCCTCGGTTAAGGTGCCGCCCTGGATGGGAACTTCCGTAAGAAAAGCACTACTCGCTTTCCAAAACAGAATCAATCCGGACAAGATGAAGACGGCCGCGAAAAAATAAAACACCGTTTTCTCCGCCATGGTAAAGGAACGCAAGGTGCGTTTAATTGCGCGTTCCTTCGGAATATTGAAGCGCCTTAAGAGAAGCGCCCGTAAAGCTTTAAAAGTCATTTGCTGTTAACGGCTCAAGGTAAGACTGGCGAAAGCAGTCAAGACAAATAAAATGGCCACGACCACGGTACCGTTGAAAAGAAGCTTCTCGAAGCCCCTGCGCGTAAAATGCATGTTCGAGCTGTCAGAGCCGAAAGCGGCGCCCAGGCTTGCCTCCGAGCGCTGGAGAAGCACTCCGGCGACCAAGAGAAGACTAAGAAACACCTGTATATATGGAAGAATCCGTATCATGGACCTGTACCGGCCAATATTACCCCAATTTCCCCAAATGGGCAATTTCAGTATGATAGCCGTCGAGACGTCTCAGAGTGCATCGGCATCCCGAGTATTTCGGCTATTGTAATGTGCGAATTTCCCTAATACGTTATACTTTCCCTATCGGGAACAAATAGCGTATTGTCTTGAGATGGCTATTTGAATAGATAATATTTACTAAACTGGTAATTTGTGTAAGATAAATTACAGAACGCTGTAAATTATGGAAAATAGAAGGAGTTGATAAATGACGAAGGAAGAATTGGAAGAATTCGGCGATACTTTCCCTGAGACGATAGTACTCCCAAGGCGTGAGAACTCTACTACTACGATCCGCTTGAAGCGTGATCGGAATGCACGGGGCGTTCGCTTTGAGGCTGATCTGAGCGACGTTATCGGTCCGTCGAAAACTGATCGCACCAAAGATCTCAAAGTACCTCAGAGGATCCGTCGTTAGATCTCATAAAAACTCCTCGACATGCCATGTCGAGGAGTTGACTTTTTGTTATTTTTCGTATACATTTTGCACGCCATTAGAGAAAATTTATTTAAAAATATGGAGAAAAAACTAATATCAAAAAGGGAAATTAAGCCTACGGGCGACCGGGTTTTGGTCAAGCCGTTTACCGAGAGGGAATTGAAGGGAGAGGGAAAGAAACCGGCTTACGGCATCATTCTCCCTGAAAGCGTGACGAAGGAGAAATCGGCTCAAGGCAAAGTGCTTGCGGTGGGAGAAGGCAAGTTTGTTGACGGCAAACTGGTGCCTGTCCGGGTCAAAGTGGGCGACACTGTAGTCTTCTCCAAATACAGTTACGATGAAATTGAACAAGACGGGGAAGAGCTTTATCTTTTAAAAGAAGAAAATATATTAGCAGTCATTAAATAATATGGCTAAAAAAATTCTATTTAATCAAGAAGCGAGGGAGGCGCTCAAAAGAGGTGTCGATAAGGTAGCGGATGCGGTGAGAATTACCATCGGCCCGCGCGGCAGGAATGTCGTCCTCGACAAGGGTTATGGCGCGCCGATTATAACAAACGACGGGGTGACTATAGCCAAAGACATCACGCTTCCCGACAAGTTCGAGAATATGGGCGCGGAAATCGTGAAGGAAGTCGCCTCTAAAACAAACGATTCCGCGGGCGACGGCACCACCACTTCCGTCATTCTTACGCAGGCACTGGTAGCAAGCGGCTTTAAGAAGTCTCTTTCCGGTTCAAGCTCCATGGGCATCCGCCGCGGCATCGAAGAGGCGACAAAAGACGCGGTGGAGGTACTTAAAAAGATGGCCAAGCCCATAAAAGCCGATCACGAAGTCAAACAAGTGGCCACTATCGCGGCCGAATCGGAGGAAATCGGCGCTATTATCGCCGATACTATAAAGAAAATTGGCAAGGACGGCGTAGTCACGGTGGAAGAGTCGCAGACCATGGGCATCGATTCAGATATCGTGGAAGGCCTTGAATTCGACAAGGGCTACATTTCTCCTTACTTTGTCACCAACCCGGAGAGAATGGAAGCCGAATATAAAGATCCCCTAATCCTCATTACCGACAAGAAAATTTCCAGTGTAAAAGAAATCCTGCCGCTTCTGGAAAAAATAGCCGCCACAGGTAAAAAAGATTTAGTAATTATCGCCGAAGACGTCGACGGAGAAGCTCTCACGACATTTATATTGAATAAGCTTCGCGGCTCGTTCAATATTCTCGCTGTCAAAGCTCCCGGCTATGGCGACAAGAAGAAAGAACAGCTCCTCGACATTGCGGTAACCGTTGGGGCGAAGGTTATTTCGGACGAAGTCGGACTAAACTTCGAAAAGGCGGAGGTAAATATGCTCGGCCGCGCCTCGAGAGTGGTCTCGACTAAAGACAACACCGTCATTGTCGGGGGTAAGGGCAAGAAGGCCGACGTGGTGGCAAGAATCCAAAGTCTTCAGGCGCAAAAAGAGAATACCGATTCGAAATTTGATATGGAAAATCTGGAAAAGCGTGTCGCCAAACTCGCCCTAGGGGTGGCGGTCATCAGGGTAGGCGCCGCGACCGAGACCGAGATGAAGTATTTGAAATTGAAAATTGAGGACGCGGTTAATGCCACTAAAGCGGCCATCGCTGAAGGCATTGTGGCCGGCGGCGGGAGCGCCTTGGCCAAAGTTTCCAAGAAAATTGAAGCCAAATACAAAGAATCCAAGGAAGCTAAGATGGCTACGGAAAATGCGGAAGCGGCCGAATTCGCCGCCGGTTATACCGCGGTAATTGAGGCGCTCAAAGAACCGCTCCGCCAGATTGCGAATAATGCCGGCATTGATGCGGCGGTCGCGA
>JBBUBT010000012.1:0-12388 GCA_038058135.1 Patescibacteria group bacterium | reverse complement strand
CGGCTTTTGGCCCATATGTTCGGTGCTGGAAGCGAACTTGATATCTACTACGCGGCGTTCCGCATACCGGATTTTCTCTTTATCTCCGTCGCTTCAATTGTCTCGCTCTCCGTACTCATACCTTTCATCATCGAGAAAGACTCGCAAAGCCGCCAGGCTTTGCGGGGATTCATCGACAGCGTCTTCTCATTCTTTGCCATCCTGATGCTTTTGGCGGCAATACTCGCGTATTTCCTCATGCCGCAGCTTTCTCAAATTCTCTTTAAGGGATTTTCAGCGGTGGCGATTGAAGAGGTGGTATTCATCTCGCGGCTTTTGCTTCTCTCTCCCGTAATCTTAGGACTCTCCAATCTTTTCGGCTCGCTTACCCAGGCCTATAACCGTTTTCTTATCTACGCCTTAGCGCCTATTCTCTATAATGCCGGCATTGTCATAGGAATTCTCTTCTTCTCGCAAAAGCTCGGCATTTTGGGAGCGGTCATAGGGGTGATTCTGGGAGCCTCGCTTCATCTTCTGGTGCAGGTGCCGTATGTGTGGCAATCCGGCTTTCTGCCCCGCCTAACCTTCCGACCGGACTGGAATCTTATAAAAAAAGTGGCAAAGATTTCTTTCCCGCGCACACTGACCCTCTCCATGAGCTCCATAGTCCTCCTCTTTCTTGTGGCTATGGCGGCAAGAATAGCGCCCGGTTCCATCTCCATCATCTCGCTTTCAAACAATATCCAAGGCATCTCTCTTTCTCTCATCGGCGTTTCGTATTCCTTGGCCGCCTTCCCGACACTTTCCCGCAAGTTCCAAGAAAAGGACATGAAGGCCTTTGTCGAACAGATGGCAATCTCCGCGCGGTTTATCATCTTCTGGTCCTTGCCCCTCTCGGCGACTCTCGTCGTCCTGCGCGCTCAGATTGTGAGGGTGCTTTTAGGAAGCGGCCTCTTTGATTGGTCTGCCACGCGCTTGACTGCCGCCGCTGTAGCCCTTTTCATAGTATCGTCTCTTTTCCAGTCGCTTATGCTCTTGTTTATGAGAGGATTTTATTCCGCCGGCATTACCCGAAAGCCCTTTTACATCAATCTAATCTCCTCCCTAGCCCTGGGACTTATCACTTACTATCTGCTTGAATTCTTCTATCGTTCTAATACTTTCCATCTCTTTATCACCGCTCTCATGAAGGTGGAAGACCTGCCCACTAGCGCCGTATTGATGCTCCCGCTCGGCTTTTCCTTGGGTACATTTATCAATACCGTTATTCTCTGGTACGCGTTTGAACGCGAATTCCCCGGATTCTCGCAGGGCATAGTGAGGACGCTCTTTGAGGGAGTGGGCGCAGCCTGCATCATGGGCGCCGCCTCTTATGCTGGATTGAATTTGTTCGCCCACCTCTTCAATACCGACACTTTGGTCGGGATATTCATGCAGGGAATTCTTGCCGGCATTTTAGGCATCGCGGCGGGGATTTTAGTGCTCGTCGCTTTAAAGAGCCAGGAACTCTCGCAGGTGTCTAAAGTTCTCGTGAGCCGATTCTGGAAGACCAAAGTCATTGCGACTGACCCAGAAATTGTCTAAACTCAAGATTCTGGATTTAAGATTTAGGATTTATGAATAATATCCGCAACTTCTCGATAATCGCCCACATTGACCATGGCAAGTCCACTCTGGCGGATCGGATGCTTGAATTGACCCACACTATCGAGAAGCGGAACATGCGCGCTCAAGTGCTCGACTCCATGGATCTCGAGCGGGAGCGGGGCATTACCATCAAGATGCAGCCAGTGCGCATGATTTACAAAGTAAATCATGCAGATTTAAGATTTAAGAATAGTGATTTAGGAATGATTCATAAATCCAGAATCCTAAATCCTAAATCATCAAATTCAGAGTACATTCTGAATTTGATTGATACTCCCGGACATATAGATTTTTCTTACGAAGTGTCTCGCGCGCTCGGAGCGGTCGAAGGGTCAATTCTCCTTGTCGACGCCACTCAAGGCGTGCAGGCCCAAACGCTCACCACTTTAGGCATGGCGCGCTCCGCCGGCCTCGCTATTATTCCGGTGATTTCTAAAATTGATTCGCCTCTGGCGCGGATTAATGAGGTAAGAGGCGAAGTTTGTAAGTTGCTAAATTGTGAAGTTGAAGAAGTTTTGCTTGTTTCTGGGAAAACTGGGGAAGGAGTTACTGATTTATTAGACGAGATTATTCGGCGTGTGCCGGCGCCAAACCAAGGTCCGACCTTAAGTATCGATTCCCAAGGTCGGACCTTCAGGTCTCTAGTCTTCGATTTCAAATACTCCAACCATAGAGGAGTCATAATTTTCGTACGAGTTTTTTCTGGCTCTGTAAGAGCGGGAGAGAAACTTAAGTTCAAAATAGCCGGCAAGGAATTCCAGGCTCTCGAGGTCGGCGTTTTTACTCCGGAAGAGCGCCCGACTGAAGGCCTTCAGTCGGGCGAGATCGGCTATATAGTTACCGGCATCAAGGAGCCGGGCATTGCCTCCGTAGGTGACACAGTCTCTTTCGCTTCAGACTTAGGCCCGGCGCTTCCGGGCTATGACGTTCCTCGGCCGGTTGTCTGGGCCTCTGTCTATCCTGAAAATCAAGATCATTTCGCCACTTTGAAGCAAGCGCTCTCGCGCCTGCGCCTTTCCGATTCAGCTTTCTCATTTGAGGAAGAGGTTTCCGGCGTTTTAGGCAGAGGATTCAGATGCGGCTTCTTGGGGATGCTCCATCTCGAGATAATCACCGAGCGTCTGCGCCGCGAATTCGACCTGCCGCTCGTCATCACCTCGCCCTCCATTACTTATCGTATCGAATATAAAAATGGGAAAGAGGAAATGGTTTATACCCCATCCTTTTTCCCGGAGGACCACCTTGTAAGTGCGGTGTATGAGCCGTGGGTATCGGGGGCGATAATATCGCCCCCGACATACCTCGGGGCGGTGATTATGCTGCTCCACGAGCATGAAGCTGGAATCAAGGAAACCGAGTCATTTGGAGACTCTCGAACATCTATAAAGTTTGAAATGCCCCTGCGGGAGCTTATGCGCGGATTTTTCGACAAACTCAAGGGCGCCACTTCCGGCTTCGGCTCGATTTCCTACACGCTTATGGGAGAAAAGATTGCCGATGTGGCCCGGCTCGATATTCTTGTTGCTGACGAACCGATGCCCGCGTTCAGCAAAATAGTTGGCCGGCGGCTCTTGGAAAATGAGGCAGAAAAAGCGGTCGATAAGCTTGTAGAAATTCTGCCGCGCCAGATGTTTACCATTAAAATTCAGGCCAAGGCCTTGGGACGCATACTCTCGAGCCGCACGCTCTCCGGCATGAAGAAGGACGTCACTCAGCACATGTACGGCGGAGATATCACGCGCAAGATGAAACTCCGCGAGAAGCAGAAAAAGGGTAAAAAGAAGATGAAAGAGCGGGGCAGAGTCAATATTCCGCAGGAGGTATTCTTGAAAATGATTAAGCGGGACTGACGCCGCGCTTTCTTAGAAAAAGCCGGGCATATATAGGAGCACCATGCTCACGATAATAAGGATAACGAGTATCATCCATACGGCCTGCACCTTCTTCTTGTGTCTCCGGTCGAATAGCATTTCTTTTATGTTAACATATCTTTCAAGATGAGAGAACTAGAGAGGAAACAGATGATAAGAAGGGTCATGTACTCCATACCTTCTCTTTTTCTCCTCGCCCTTGTGACATTTCTTCTGGCTAAAGGAGCGCTCAATATTTTCCTCAAGGAGCGCGAAAGCGCGAAGACAGTTCGGGAGCTTGAGATGAAAGCGGCTCTAGGAGAAAGCCGAGAAATCGAGCTTCAAGACTACATCGAGCGGTTGAAGACGGAAGAGGGCATTATCGATGAAATAAAGAATAAATTCAGCGTGGTAAGGGAGGGCGAACATGTGGCCGTCATCATCGACGCTCACGAGGCCCAAGCTTCAACCAGCATCACGAAAATTCCTTGGTATAAAAAACTCTGGAATGCTATAATCAAAAGCCAATGAAAAAAGTGGAAATTTACTCGACCGAAACCTGCCATTTCTGCCACATGGTCAAGGAATTTTTCAAAGAAAATAACATCCCCTTTACCGACTATAACGTGGGCAAAGACACTACCAAGCGAGCGGAAATGTTGGAGAAAAGCGACCAGATGGGCGTGCCTGTTATAGTCATAGACAACAAAGACCTCATCGTCGGCTTTGACAAGAAAGCGCTTGTTAAACTCCTCGAAATTCCCGTGGCGGTATAATCGGTGCCCAGGGCCAGATTTGCACTGGCGACCCTTCGCTCTTCAGGCGAATGCTCTGAACTAACTGAGCTACCTGGGCAATTTTATCTCGATAAAAGATCTTGCAACTGGCTGTAAGTGCTTCCGGCCTGATTTATATACGGCTCAAGCAGGAAGTATCCTACCACAAGCGGCGCTAATATGACGACGAGCTTGATGAACCCGTAAATAGTCGCTCTTTTAGCTCTTCGCTCCATCCTTTTCAGCATTTGGTTGCTCTCTTCCGAGAGCTTCAGAGAACGCTCCATAAGATGCTTTTCCTCCGGATTCATGTAGAAAATTATAGCAAAAATATCAGTTTTTTTCAAAATTAGTGAACATGCGGGATGAGTTCATGCTATGCTATTATTTATCTATGGCAGAAAACCAAGATCAGAAAAGATTCTTAAGTAAAGATCCAAAAGAATAAAAAATTTAGAATATGAAATATCTAGTTCACTAAAAAGTCATAGGGATTTTTCAAATTTTCTCAAGAAAGCTAAGGATCAAGGAATCCAGAGAGAACAAATTGATAAATTTATATCTAAAGATGAGATTCAAAAACGTTTAAAAGAACTTCTAATATTTTATTTTGGAAAAACGGATGATCTTGGAGAAATAAATAGCATTATTCTTGAATGGAAAAAGTTGGATATAGACTTAAGTAAATTCTTAAATACTCCAGAAGTATATGATGCTTTTAAGAAAAACTTCATAAAAGTCCTCATGACTTTAAGTGATTATCAATTAAAAATTTATCTAGATAATGCAAGAAAACTATCATTAGATGTAAATAAAGTATTAAATGAAGAGAATATTCTGACTTCCATTGAAAGAACAGCTATAACTAAGTTGAAATCTACCGCGCATTCATTTAAGAGTTTTACCGATTTTTGGATAAAAGCAGGGTGGAAACCTAGTAGTGATCTTCTAACTGTTTTAAAACTTCTGAAATAAAAAAGATTTTAATCAAATTTCATGGGTAAAGCAATATCGTTCAAATGGACAAGGTTCGACCTTGTCCACTAAGCCATTCTGTAATGCTGGAACGAAAGCTTTTCGGTGTAGAGGCATAAGCAGGCAGCGCATCTAAAGAAAGAATTATTTTTTCTAATCGATCGTAACCGCAATAATCTGGGAAACTTGAATACATGTAATTATCTAAGAATTTCTCGGCTCGCTTACTATCTTTAATGCCCCGTTCTTTCCAGTTCCGCTCCAGAAGTTTGATTGGATTCAGATGTAAGTAAACGATAAGATAACTTAAATAATGGTCATTATGGGCATGTTCAGATTTGAATTTTCCTTGGAAGAGAGCTCCGTTTCTCTCATGAATTTTGTTGAAATACATTGTATATCCAGTAACAAGCTTTTGCATAAATTTACTTATTCCGCCTTCTTCTAACTCCCTTACGATTAAGTGAAAATGGTTGGGCATAAGGCAGTAAGCGCAAATGTCTATCAACTTTTTACCTCGGTCTTGATTCAGCAATTCTGCCAAGGTTCGACCTTGTCGCTTTATATCTACTCGCAATTCTCCATTAGCCAGATAAAGAAGAGAAATAAATCTTTCGTAATCGTGGCGACTAAGAAATATTTTTCTCTTCTCAGTTCCACGATTATAAATATGGTAAAACTCTCCGGGGGATAGAATTATATTTCGAGACATTCTTTAATTATAAACCAATCTAGACAAGGTTCGACCTTGTCATAAATAAAGTTGTGGTATATTGGCAAGGCGCCGCCGTAGTTCAACGGATAGAACAGCGCCGTCCTAAGGCGTTGATGCAGGTTCAATTCCTGCCGGTGGCACCCTAATTACCTTTGACGCGGAGTTTGGTCTGGCGGTTTTTGTCGAGCTTTGGCAGACGGAGTATTAGCATGCCGTATTTCTCGCTTGCTTCAGCTTCGTCAACGTTTATTTCTTCCGGCAAGTTTATCGTTCTTGAGAAAGAGCCCCAGTAGAGCTCGCGATGGATGTATTCATCACTTGAAACGGTCCTTTCCTCGCCGCGCTCACCCCGGATGGTGACGGAATCGCGGGTAATGGAAACATCCAGGTCGTCGGGCTTCACGCCGGCCACCATGGTCTTGATTATTATCTCAGTTGGAGTGTGGTAGACGTCGACGGTAAGCTGAGCTTCCTCCGCCTCTTCGAAGATATTCGCTTTACCCGAATTTCTGGTCAGGAGAACGTTATCAGAAGAGGCGCCCGCCTCTTCTGATTCATCCAGTCGGACCGCTCCGGTCAGTCTTTCAAAAAAGCTTCTTTTATTTTTCATCCCATTAGAAGTTTATCAGTTAATTATATCACCGCTAGATTTTTTATGTAGTGAACTTCTAACGGGATTCATGATATATTCAATTATAACCCAGTATTGCCGCGGCGCAACGCTTTTACCATCTCAAACGCGAGGAGCAGGAGCACAATACCTGCCCAGACAGACAAGAAAGAGATCATAGTCCCGACATCACCCCATTTAAGTATCAATATGTTGAATGTTGTATGAAAGATAATGGCTCCTATCATGGCCAAAGAGACTGTGCGTATGCGCGTACGGAGCGGCTTGTAGAAGGAGAAACCCAAGGAGGCCCCGATTAGGCCGGAAGAGAGCACATGAAGGAGACTGGCTCCGATAAAGCGCAGATTTCCGGTAATGATGCTTCTAGGAACGTCTTCTCCCAAAAGTGGCCCCAAGATGAAAAGAGTATTTTCCAGCGCCACGAAGCCGAGAGCCGCCGTAATCATGTAGATAATCGGGTCGACCGGCTCGTTATCTTCTACGGAATGCAAGCCGCCGAAGTATCCGGCCGCGAATTTGAAAAATTCCTCGAATACCGCCCAGAGAAACAGAGATGTCATCATCGCATCGGGAAAAAGCTGCTCCACCCCTTTCTGAAACGGTAAGACGAGTATTACCGCAAGCATGCCGAGAAAAAAAGTTTTCCCAATGAGCCGCTTTGGCTCCGGATGCTTCCTGTCTTCCCGTAGCCAGAAAGAGAGCCATAAAAGGGCGGGCAGAATACCGCCCAAGAGAGCGTAGAAAATTAATTGGAAATTAATCATGCGGGCCAGGGCTCTATCATGAGAAGCTTCGAAGCTTCAGAAGCTTTGGAAGCTTGTAACTCCTGCCATATCTCTTCAGTGATAAACGGCATGAAAGGATGCAGGAGTTTGAGCGAGTTTCCCAGAATATAATAAAGTGTCGCGCCGTATTCCGGCTTGTTTTTGCTTTCCTCCAGAATCTCATCGGCAAAACGGTGCCAGACGTAATGATAAATTTTCTCAGCGGCTATGTAGAAGCGGTAGTTATCCATGTCTATTGTCACATCTTTCGCCAAACTTTCAAATTCTTCCACCAAATCTTTTTTAATTTCTCCATCACCCTCTTGCGAAAGCACATAGCGTGCGATATTCCAAATTTTATTGGCGAAGTTTTTGTACCCCCTGATTCTCTCTGGCGAGAGAGATAGGGATGTGCCGGGAGTATTGCCTATGACCAATGCTATGCGCAAGGCATCTGTGCCGAATTGACTGGTCAAGTCCATGGGATTGATAACGTTGCCTTTAGATTTGCTCATTTTTTGACCCTTAGCATCTAGCACCAGGCCGTGGAGGTAGACTGTTTTGAAAGGCAGTTTATCCGTGGCGTAAAGTCCGAGCATTATCATTCGGGCTACCCAGAAGAAGATAATTTCACCCGCTGTTTCTAAAACATCGGTGGGGTAGAAAGTCTTAAAGTCGTTTTTCCCAGATGTTTTAAGAGTGGCATAGGGCCATTGTCCGGATGAGAACCAGGTATCAAAGGTATCCGTGTCCGGCAGCGCCTTCCCGCCACACTTCGGGCATTTTTTGATTGAATTTTCGAGATCTACCACGCCCTCACCACAAGATTCGCATATCTTCGCCGGTATTGGGATGCCCCAGACAATTTGGCGCGAAATGTTCCAGTCAATGATGTTTTCCAGCCAATGCTCGGTTATCTTTTTATAATGTTCCGGAATATAAGTGATTTCTTCATCCCTGATTTTCTTAAGAGCTTTTTCCGCGAGAGGTTTTGCTTTTATGAACCACTGGCTTTTAATCTGGGGTTCTATGACCGTTCCGCACTTATAACACGTGCGGACCACATGCTTATAATTCGGCTCTATCTTTTCCACTAAACTCTTGCTTTGAAGCTTTTCTACAATTTTCAGCCTTGCTTCGGCAATCTTCATGCCGGCAAATTCTCCAGCAATCGAAAGAAGTTTACCGTCCTCACCGATAATCTGTTCTTTTTCCAGATTATGCCTTTCGGCGATGTCAAAATCGGCTTGATCATGCCAGGGAGTGATAGTCATCGCTCCGGTGCCGAATTCCATGTCTATGGAGTCATCTTTGATAACTGTCGCAGTAATAGGTCCATTAATCCATTCAAGTTCTATCTTTTGCCCATGCTTATAATTTTTATAACGCCTGTCGTTTGGATGCGTGACGACGTATTTATCGCCGAATTTCGTTTCCGGTCTCGCAGTGGCGATGGTAAACGGTCCGTATTTGAGAAAATATAATGAATCAACGCGCTCCTCATCTTTTATTTCAAGATCGGAGAAGGAAGTGCGATGCTTTGGGCACCAGCTTACGATTCTAGCGCCTCTGTACAGAAGTTTGTCCTCATAAAGCCGTTTGAACGTTTCATAAACCACCGCGACAATGTCTTTATCCAACGTAAATTTTTCCCTTGACCAGTCGCACGATGCTCCCATTGAGCGTACTTGAGATTTAATGTTCTTGGAATTTTCAAGCGTAAAATCCAAAATTTCTTTATATAGATCTTCACGCGAGAGGTCGAAACGCGAACGCCCTTCTTTCTCTAGTTTCTTTTCAAACACCACCTGGGTTTCAAAGCCGGCATGGTCGAGCCCGGGAAGCCAAAGAGCCTTATAACCCCGCATGCGCTTATAACGAATCATAATATCTTCAATAGTCATCACTAAAGCGTGGCCCGCGTGAAGGGAACCATTCGCGTTGGTTGGAGGCATGATTATGGTAAACGGCTTATCCCCGGGCAAATTATCGGGATTAAAGTAGCCACTTTTCTCCCACAGTTCATATATCCTTGACTCGGTTTCTTCGGGCTTATATGGTTTAAGAAACTTATCATTCATGCGTCTTCTAATGATACCACGCTTAAATGCGTGAATTAAATCTTATAAAGGACAAAATATAAAGGACATAATAAAAAATAATGTCCTTAAAAAACTTGACTTTAGGCAGTGAGTGAGTAATGTGAGCTTGCTCAGCATTACGAACGAATGAACCTGAAGCTGTGCGAAGCATAATCTTAATTTTTAAAAAAGTAGTTTGATGTATCACAGACAGAAAGAATTGGTATGAAAGGTATTTTCTTAAATAAACCTAAAACCAAAAGAATTTTATTGAACACAGGAGCGTTTTATCTTGCCCTGGCAATATTTTTTATAGGAATTCCAACTACTTTCGCCGCTGTAGGCGCTGATATAAAAGCCAACGGGTCGGATGGGCCGATAACCGTATCGGGCGAAGACTGGAATTATAGCTGGACTTCAAGCAATGCCATGGCTTGCACTCTCTCTTCGCCCACAGGCGACTCTGGCATTTCACTCTCCGGCTCTGGTGGTCCGATACCTTCGGGACATCCATGGTATCCCAGCACCACCACTTCTACCACCCTGACCCTAAACTGTACCGACGGTACTCTAACTACTACTGACTCGGTAGTCATCCAGCTGGCAATACCCGCGCCACCAGGCGGCGGTGGAGGAGGTGGAGGAGGTGGAGGAGGTGGAGGAGGTGGAGGAGGTGGAGGAGGTGGAAGCAGCGGCGGTTCCAGCCGACCATCCTCCTCAACAACCTCAGGCCAAGTATTAGGGGCCTCTACGGTATCTGATTTTTGTCCCTATCTCTTAAACTATTTGAGAATTGGTTTGAATAATGATTCGATTCAAGTTATCCGCCTTCAGGCATTTTTAAAGACATTTGAAAAATTCGACTACGTTACCGTAAACGGTGTCTTTGACCAAGCAACTCTGCAAGCTGTCAATGAATTCCAGCTAAGGTATAAAGACGAAATTTTAACACCGTGGGGCATAAGCCAGCCGACTGGCTATGTCTATATCCGGACTTTGGGCAAAATCAACCAGATTCTCTGTGGCACATCTATCCAAGATGTCCATCCCCAAGTCATAAAGGACATTAAGGCACCAGTCAATAAGGAAATGGGCGGCTATAAAGAAGACGCCGGTACAAGCACGTTATCTTCAATACCTCTCATAGGGCAGGATATTTCTAAAGGACAAATACCCGATAAACTAGATAAAGGACATCCAGATAGTCTTGCGGCGGCTCTATTCACATGGCCAGATACAGGCGCGGCTACAGTTAAGTGCTTATACCAATTCCTACTGATACTGATTGTCCTTTATATCTTGGGAAGCATAATGGAAAATGTTCTTTATAAAGACATTCCTGAAAATGTCCTTAAGAAATTCCATGCCAAGTGGGGAACAATCATTGCGGGTCTCGCACTATCCTTTGTCGGAGCTTATATGCTGGAGTTCTGGTGCCTCTTGCTGCCGCTCCTCATTGCCTTCATTGCATCGGTCATCTGGATGATTACGAAACAGCCATCGAGAATAAAGAGTAAGGAGGTGGTTAAAGAGACTACCACCAGATCCGTGATAATTACCGATTCGAAGAAGTAAGATTCAGATTTCCCATCGCCTTTATCTTACTTCGGTTCTTTAGGATATCGGGGTTTACTTTTACGTCTATAAAGCCGGCGATACCTATCATCACGGCGTTGTCGGTGGCCAAGAGCTTTTCCGGCAGTCGGAGAACAACCCCCGGGAAATCTTGAATCAAATTATTCAATTTATTAATAAGATGGGTGTTAGCCGCCACGCCGCCGGCTACGATTAGCGTCTTTATTTCATTCCCGAGATTTAGGAGCGCCCTTCTTGTTTTCTCCACCAATACCGCGACGGCGGCATCCTCAAAGGCTCTGGCCATATCTTCTTTAAATTCTTCATCTTCCCGCTTCTCACTCCTTAATTTATAAAGTACTGCCGTCTTAAGTCCTGAATAGGAGAAATTTAGATTACCAGAATTAATCATCGGGCGTGGGAATGAAAAGCTCCGGGGGAGCTTTTCATAATTGATTCTTGCCCGAGATTTCTCGGCTAACCGAGAAATCTTAGGGCCGCCTGGGTAGGGAAGTCCGAGCAACCTCCCCACCTTGTCGAATGCCTCTCCTACGGCGTCATCAAGCGTTCTGCCAATAATCTCGTATTTGCCAAAGTCTCTTATAAAGACCAGTTCCGTGTGCCCGCCCGAGACCAAGAGGGCGACGGCCGGTAATTCTAAGGTGGATTTAGGATTTAAGATTTGAGATTTAGAATTTGACTCAGTTTTGTACAAAACTGAGTAAATGTGTCCTTCCATGTGGTTAACCGGCATAACTGGCTTTTTCCAACGTTTCCCGAGTTCTTCCGCGAATGTAATGCCGGCCCAGAGAGCCGGTTCAAGTCCGGGCCCGGCGGTTACAGCGATGAAGTCTATTTCATTGGATATTGGATATTGGTCATTGGTCATTACGCACCCAGCCTCTCCCAAGGTTTTCTCCAAGAGGACGGGTAAGTTCTTTATGTGTTCGCGCTTGGCCAAGTTGGGATAAACGCCGCCGTACTTTTCGTGCAAGGCCACTTGAGACATTAGGGTATTGCCCAAAACCTTTATATCCGGCTTTTCAAGCGGTCCGCTTATCTCCAAAAGCGCCACCGCCGTCTCATCACAACTTGTCTCAATTGCTAAAATCTTCATAAGTTACTGGCGGAAGAGGAGAGATTCGAACTCTCGAGGAGTTGCCCCCTGCCGGTTTTCGAAACCGGTGCTTTCAACCACTCAGCCACTCTTCCTGTGGCAGAAACTATACCATTTTTAGCCATAAATGCTATGATAATGACCGTGTTTGGCCCTATCGTCTATCGGTTAGGACACAAGCTTTTCAAGCTTGGAAGCCGGGTTCGATTCCCGGTAGGGTCATGCGCGGTTAGCTCAGTTGGTAGAGCATCCCCTTGACGTGGGGAGGGTCAGAGGTT
>JBBUBT010000011.1:0-2995 GCA_038058135.1 Patescibacteria group bacterium | reverse complement strand
CCCTACGGGCGCCAGCGTATTCCACAGAAGCCAGCCTATGGTCCAGAAAGTAAGAATAAAGAAGAATCCCATGGTGCCGACAGAGCGCGTGGTGTGGAGAGCGAAACTCTCGAGTGGCGTGAAAGACATCCTGGCCAGGTCATGTGCCTGCTTTATGGGCTTTCCGTACGCCCGAAGTTCGGCCAGCGTCGGAGGATTATGTTTGTATTCCATCGTTTAATAGTGTACCCCCACACCTACTTGGTAGCAATTTATATAGTGTGCATATGATTTTATAAATTTGTAAAGTAGGTGTGGGGGTGTATAATATTGCCAACAATTAGTTATACACAGAAATTGCTACAACCTCGCATCAATCAGCAGATACAGGCAAGAGAACTGCGCGTCATTGGGCCAAAAGGAGAGAATTTAGGGGTGCTTACCCTGGAGGATGCGCTTAAAAAAACGTTCGCCCTGGGCCTCGACCTTATAGAAATCTCTCCCACCGCTACCCCGCCAGTGGCAAAGATTGCCAGTTTCGGCAAATATTTATACGAAGAAAACAAAAAATCAAAAGCTTCCAAGAAATCGCATTCGACTGAGGTAAAGACCGTGCAGGTCAAGCTCGGCACCGGCGAGAACGATCTTTTATTGAAAGCTAAAAAGACGAGTGAGTGGCTTGCGGAAGGCAATCGGGTCAAGGTGGACCTTTTCCTTCCCGGCCGGGCCAAATATCTGGATGAGAAGTTCCTGAAGGAGCGCATCGAGCGCATGTTGAAGCTTGTTTCCGTGGATTATAAAATTGCCGACCCGGCCAAGAAGAGCCCGAAGGGCATGAGCGCTCTCATCGAACGAGCTTAGTTAAAGCAATAGGGCCGCTCGCGCAAGCGAGCGGCCCTGTGGAACCGACGAATCAAAAGAAGAGAAGACATCCGAAGAGTACGGCAGAGACGACGGCGAAGATTACCGCCACGGCTCGTGGTAGGAGCCAGTCGACGTTTTCGTCGTCATCGAGCCACTCGTTCCATCGTCTGACGAATCGCGTAACTTCGTCTTCGACGACTTGAACCTTGATCATACCCCCTCCATTCCCATTTACATCTAATTTAAGCATAGCAGATAATAGTAAAAAAGTCAAGTCATTTACATAATCATCAAAATAAGTATTATATAGAGCCATTCTATATGAAGACCAATAAGTCTTACGCCAAACGCATTAAAATAACCAAATCCGGCAAGCTCTTGACCAGAAAGTCGGGCCGAAACCACTTTAATGCCAAAGAAAGACACCAAAACAAGTCGGCCAAGCGCCAGAACGCCGAGTTCCATATGACAAACAAGGAGAGGTCGAGGTTTCTGGTAAATATTAAATAAATCAAATGACACGAGTAAAAAAGGGCGTTAACGCGCTAAAAAGCCGTAGAAATATACTTAAACAGGTTAAAGGTTATCGCCATGGCCGCTCTACCAAGGAGCGAGCCGCTGATGAAGCCATCGTTCATGCCGGCACTTACGCCTTTGCCCATCGCAAAGACAAGAAGGGCGATTTCCGCCGTCTCTGGAACGTGCGCATGTCTGCTCTCCTGAAGCAGAACGGCATTTCTTACTCGAAGTTCATTCCCCTATTGAAGAAAAATAATATCGCTCTGGACCGAAAGATTCTCGCCACTCTCGCCGAGCATCATCCGGAAACTTTCAAAAAGATTCTAGAATCCGTTAAATAAAACTCGCCGTAGACAATGAGTTTAGCCATTGTTTCTTCTGGTGACTATTAAGCCTGCAAGCAAAGCCCCGGTGCTATCCAAAATAAGATCGTTTATGGTATCAAAAACATAACCTTCCGTTGAATCCTTTAGATCGTTTACGTATTCGAATACTTCCCAACTAATACCGGTGGCTAAGACGCAGAGAAACACCATGAGAATCATTACCGCCCGGTTCTGAAATCTTCCGTGAAAAATAATTCCTGAATCAAAAAGTCCCCAGAAAATGCCGAGGCCGCCGGTAAAGCTGACCAAAAAGTGCATAAGCACGTCGAACCACCAATAAGTCCAATCTGAGTAAAAAGAGCGTTTAAATAATAAAGGCCTCCGCTAATAATTGCGAGAACAAAGGTTAGATACAAGACTGAATTTCTAAGCATTATTTTATTCTAACAAAGACACCGACCTTTCGGTCGGGATCTTTGGTAGGGTTATTTTGGTATACCCTAGTTGAAAAAACTAGGTGGGTGTCAGCTTTGCGCCCCAAGAGGCACAAAGACATAAGACTCCCTGAAAATGTTTTAGCTAGATAATACCTCAAATAACCCTCGCTTAATTATAACGTACGAAGAGGCAAAAACTGTTGATAATCGTGTAGACTTTTGAAGAAAAGCGTTTCCTACTAGTGATCGACCCCAAAACGTTTGTAATCTAAAGGCTTAATTTTGCCAAACCAATGTTCTATTTCATGCTGGGCTTCTTGAGGAGTCTCTGAAGCATGCACGAGATTCATCACGGCGCGTTTTTCACTGTTTGCCAATGCCGGAGAATCAATAGAAAAATCCCCCCTGATAGTCCCTATTCCGGCGCTAAAAGGAAGAGTGTCTCCTGCAATTTTCCTGACAGTATCAACGGCATGAAGACCCTGTACAATCATGCGGACGAGAGGCGCGGAAGTCATGTAATCAATAACCCATCCACGTACTAAAGGGCCAATTTTAGCTGGGTCGTCGCTGCCTACAAGAAGTTTGGGGTCGATATTGTATTTTTTATAGGTACTAAGACTTTTCTCCCCAAGCCTAGTAATCCATGCTTCGTCCTTTGGATAATGGGTATCGATTTGTTCCATTGTCGGTTGGAACATTTCTAACGCCACCACTTTAAGATCTCTTTGTTCGAGACGCTTGATAATTTCTCCGATTAATCCTTTCTGGACCGCATCCGGTTTAATCAAGATGAAAGTCTGTTCTTCTTTCAAATGCTTCATGAAGTTAGTATTATATTTCCTTTTTCAGTAATAGCAACGGAGTGTT
>JBBUBT010000010.1:2638-4404 GCA_038058135.1 Patescibacteria group bacterium | reverse complement strand
GAGAGGCCCGCGTACGGGCCCAAGGCCAGTTCGCCGTAAGTTTCTAGCACGGCTTGCGCGCCCTTCTTCCTAATCTGGACGATTTTAATAGCCGAAGAGCCGATGTCGACGCCAAGCGCTCTCGGTTCGCCCTTGCTTTTGAAAAGGTTTAGGAGATTTGCCATATGTTTTATAATATCATAGATGAATTTTCTCTTTGCCTTAAGAAATATATGGTTTAACTTTATAAAAAGTCTAATAGACTTTTTATATCCAAAGAATCGCAAGGTGTTGGAACTGGAAGCGCTCTCGGTCGAAACTCTTTTGAAGACTCTACCTCCGGCGGAAAGCGGAGAGTTGGGTGAAAACATTATTGCCCTCTTCGATTATAGTAATCGCGTGGCTAAAGAAATAATTTGGGAAGTGAAATACGGCGGTAATCGCGTGCTCGCGGATAAGCTCGGAGCGATTCTCTACGATGTTATCATCTCTGAGCTTAACGAGAGAGGAATTTTATTAAAAGCGCCTAGGGCGCTTTTAATACCCATGCCCGTCTCCGACAAAAGGCGCTACGAGCGGGGTTGGAATCAGGCGGAGCTCCTGTGCGAGGCGGTCAAGGCGCGAGACCATGGCGGCGTTTTAAAGTATCTGCCGAGGCAGCTGGCCAAGGTCCAGCACACCGAGAGTCAGACCAGGACCGCCAATAAAAGCGAGCGTATGAAAAATCTCGCCAGTTCGATGAAAGTAATCAATCCCCTCTCGGTCGAAGGCAGATTCGTCATCCTTTTAGACGACGTCATTACCACCGGCTCGACATTTGTGGAAGCCAAGCGCGCGTTAAAAGCCGCCGGCGCCAGGAAAATTTTATGTGTAGCTGTCGCTCACTAAAGGCCGCTTGCGCGGCCGATGTAAGATGTATGATTTAAGATTTAAGAATCATTCCTAAATCATAAATCCAGAATCCTAAATCTACCTTGTTCTTAACAAGGTATTCACCTTGATAACGCCGGCCACGTTGTAGGCGCTCCATTCGTCGGAGTTAACTTCCGCTATCGGCTTTAGGAATCCGGTAACGGCGATGGTGTCGTCTGCTTTGAGGTCGGTGTTGGCATCCTGGATGCGGCTGATGTCGAGCGCGTAGAAGAGGCCGTCGCGGCTTTTAATGCCCAAGGTGCAGTCGGCCTCGTCCACAATGCCGGTTTTGAGCGGCAGACAGCTGAAGTTGCCGGTGATGGTCGTGGATTTATCTATTTCTTCGTTCACCACTTTATCCCAACCTTTAAATAAGAGAAAGCCGAAGATAACAGCCGCCACAAGTACCACGAGCCAAACCGCGTTTCCTTTTTCTTGCCCTCTGTTTTTATAGCTATTCATATGCCCTGTATTATAATCGGCCCCTGATTTTAAGCAAATATGGCCGCGTATGCCATAATTAAAGAGTTACTCATAATAAATAAAACCATGCTTTCAACTTTCGTTCAATACAACGGTCTCAGTCTCCTCATCTTACAAGCTGCTCTCGCCATAATTTTCATATATCACGGCTGGCCAAAGCTTACTAGTCCGGAGAAGATGGCCGCCGCCTTAAACTGGCCCCAAATGGCCGTGCGCCTGCTAGGCGCGGTAGAAGTTCTCGGGGCCCTTAGCATCCTCTTCGGTTATTACGTAGAGCCGGCCGCTTTGGCGCTCTCATTCGTGATGCTAGGCGCCATCTGGATGAAGATAACTAAATGGCACACGCCCTTCTTCTCCCAAACCTCGACCGGCTGGGAATTCGACTTCATTCT
>JBBUBT010000010.1:0-2538 GCA_038058135.1 Patescibacteria group bacterium | reverse complement strand
TGGGTCAAGCGCGGCCCGGAACCGGAGAACGAATTCATCCGTGACGGACCCAGACGACGCCCGACTCCCGCGCGCACTCTACCTAAAGCCCCGGTGAAAAAAGAGCCGGAAGCAAAGAAGGGAGAATGAAGCACCCTGATCCGGATGGCGAGCTCGCCATCCGGATTTCTATTTGATGGGGCCCGATGCCTTACCTCTTTCTCCTATTCGGCGCCTGGGTGAGTACACTTCCGGCCAGAGACTTTGCCCTCTTTGCCCCCACCCTCTTCCCCTTAAGCACCTTGGCCGCCAACCTCGCCAACTTCTTTGATGATTTCCCCGATTGCATAGGGGAATTATAACACAAGAAAAGAGTTAGGTATTGAGATTGGGATAATTTAATCTTGTTTTTTAATAATAAATTTACCACTCTTCATTAATCTAATACTGTTGTAATTTAGCGGGTCCTTAAATTCAAATTGCCATATCGAATAGAGATTTTCTTTTGTTTTTTCAAAAAATAAAACAAATATCTTTTTCTTCGTATGAGTCTGCCACTGTCTAAATGGATAATAAAGCTGTCTAATGATTATATTTTTGTCACCCTTATTCTTAGCTTCAATTAGTACGACCTTATCCTTACCTTCGTAACCTGCATCGACTTCTGTCTGTACACTTTTAACCCTTATCTTTTGATTTCCAATTTTAAAGTCAAATTCTGGCGTATATTTCCTTCCTCTAATAGTTAATACAAGTGATAGGTCTTCTATAAAAGTTCTAATTAGACTTGATGCATAAGCGAAATCTAAATGTTGCATTTCTGAATTACCAATAACCGATGTTTCCAAGTCAAAATCTAATTTAGAGATGTATACCTTGGGTTCGGACATAATTGGAGGAATATCTACATAACCTTCTCCTTGAATTATTGCGTATTCACCGTTTTCTGTAGGTAATAAAAATAAATCATTTTTCTTGAAAACATCTGGGCGATCTTCTCTAGTGTCTTGCTTACACAGAATGCGCACCTCTTTTTCACCAGTCGTTTTGAAACGCTGTACGCATTTCTTGATAGTGCTCGCAGAAATTACATATGGTACTTTAGAAAAATCGTGGGTACTTAGATTGCAATCTTCAAATATCTTCTTCCAAGACTTGCTGTTGGCCATTTTATGATATTAGCTTCGGTCTATTTTTATCGGTATATCTTTTTATAGATAGGTCTAGATAATTCTTTTCCAAATCAATCCCAATAAACTTTCTGTCGTGCAAAACAGCCGCAAGACCTGTTGTAGAACTCCCGGTAAAAGGGTCTAGAATTACATTATCTTTATTTGTACTTGCTAACACTATTCTTTTAAGCAAATCTAGTGGCTTTTGGGCCGGATGTTTGCCAAATGCTTTCTCTTCTGGTTTTGGAGTACCGATAGACCATACGGATCTCATTTGAAATCCGGGCTTTTTTATTTTATCTTCAGACCATTCTCCATCTTTCATATACTCATAATTAAATATGTGTTTTGCCTTTTTATCCTTGCGGGCCCAAATAAGCGTCTCATGACTGGCAGTGAAGAATCGACAGCTCAAATTTGGTGAAGCGTTTGGTTTGAACCACGAAATATCGTTGAGTATATGATAACCAAGTGCTTGGAGAGCGTGACCACATTGATATATGGAGTGATACGTACCACTGACCCAAAGAGTACCGTTGGTTTTAAGTATCCTCTTACATGCTTCGAGCCAGCGGTAATGAAAATCATAGTCGTCATCAAATCCTTTACTCTTGTCCCAATCTCCTTTATTTACGCTAACCATTCTCCCTGCATGAACTGAGAATCCTCCATTCGAAAGATGGTAAGGCGGATCAGCGAAAATCATGTCTATTGAATTTGGTGGTAGTTGATTTAGTAGGATTAGCGCATCTCCGAGATACAGGACGAAATTGTCTTTTTGAAAATATGGCCTCACTTCAACCGAGGCTAACACTTTCTTATCTACTACAAGAGGCGTCATTGCTTATAATTCTACCACATAGAAGTAGAGCTAAAAATATGCTAAATTTAGCCAATTCTGGAGACGTGGCTGAGTGGATGAAAACTGATGTTATCAGCTTTCATCCGAAGGAGGGCGACTTGTCGACCACCAGCCCGACTCCGAGTGAACACGAGGAGACGTGGCTGAGTGGTCGAAAGCGCCTCACTGCTAACGAGGTAGGGGTTACACCCTCGACGGTTCGAATCCGTCCGTCTCCGCAACGACAATTTTAAATATCGATTGAGATATTAAAATATTGGCGTATTGTGGAAACAGTCGGACGGGTCCGAAGGAAAGTCTGGGAGACTTTACCGGGATTTTCCATAAGAAAATCGAATCCGTCCGTCTCCGCCTTAAAATAAAAGTATTAAATCAGAATTCATATGAATCCGCTAATATCAAAAGAAGATACAAAAAAAGAGAGTACGTGCACTATCTGATAATCAAAAAGACTCTGCATGCATCATATTTGGCGCCGGGGCTTCATATGGTTATTCTGATGAACATTTTTTTAAACCCCCATTG
>JBBUBT010000009.1:0-1303 GCA_038058135.1 Patescibacteria group bacterium | reverse complement strand
GGATAGAAGCATATGATGTGGCGCATATTTCTGGAACTAATGCGGTGGGGGTAATGACTGTAGTCGAGGATGGGGAAGTTAATAAAAGCCAGTATAGAAAGTTTAAAATCAAAACAGATAAAAATGACGATACTAAAAATCTTAAGGAAATTATTTCAAGACGCCTGGGGCATCCAGAATGGAGATTCCCGAATCTTATCGTTGTAGACGGCGGCAAGGGACAGATAAACGTCGCACGGAAAGTGCTTGAAGAATCCGGCCTAGATATGATTGAAGTAGTATCTGTAGTCAAAGATGAGAGACACAAGCCAAGAAAGATTCTTGGCAATGACCAAGCTCCAATGACCAATGACCAAATAAAATCAGTTCTCCTTGCTAATTCAGAAGCGCATCGCTTCGCCATAAACTACCACCGGCTGTTTCGAAGCAAGGGATTTCGCATCTGATATAATTTCAGCATGGCAACTAAAGTGGCGGTCCTCCGCGGAGGACCTTCTCACGGCTACGATGCTTCATTGAAGACGGGCGCTTACGTGCTCTCGCTTCTGCGTGAATTGCCGGAGGCATATGCTCCCGCTGATATCTTTATCTCGAGAGATGGTGAATGGCACTCTAGTGGATTGGTCCAGGAGCCGCACGAGGCTTTGCGCGAGGCGGATGTCGTCTGGAATGCTCTTCATGGTACGTATGGCGAGGATGGTCAAGTGCAGAGAATTCTCGAGAACTTCGGCATACCCTTCACCGGTTCCGGCTCTATTCCGGCCTCTCTTTCCCTGGATAAAAATTTGTCAAAATTAGTTTACCGAGAGCATTCGCTTCTGACTCCGGAGTCGAAATTAATAACGGAAGGGAACTTCAATGATGGTGAGCTTATTCTAATCTTCCGAAAATTTCTCACTCCAGTTATCGTAAAGCCCGCAGACGGCGCCCACTCCTTCGGCATAAAGTTGACCAGGACCTTCCAAGAGCTTAAAGAAGCTATCAAAGAAATCTTCAAGCATTCCAAAAAAGCTCTGGTGGAAGAATTCATCAAAGGAAGGGAAGCAAGCTGTGCCGTGGTCGAGCAGGCGAGGGGAGAAAAAATTTATGCCTTCGTACCCGTCGGCCAATCGGGCATCCGGGAAAACAAGCGGATAACCGAGATGGCCAAGACGGCGCACGACATCCTTAATTTAAATCATTATTCCAGTTCAGATTTCATAATCACGCCCAAAGGCAAGATTTATATTTTAGAAACCAACTCGCTTCCGGTCTTTCATGAAGAATCGCTTCTACATCGTTCGCTTCAGGAGACCGGCTGGCA
>JBBUBT010000008.1:0-2216 GCA_038058135.1 Patescibacteria group bacterium | reverse complement strand
ATACTGAAAGGATGACCGTGGTCATCCTTTTCGTTTTCGGCGCTATTGTCGGCAGTTTTCTCAATGTTGTCGGCCTAAGATGGGACTGGAACCGTCCGGGGGGACGGTTCCAGAATTTCGGCGGTCGGTCACGATGCCCTCGCTGTGACAAAAAACTTCAATGGTATGAATTGATTCCAATTTTAAGCTTCTTTTTTCTTCGTGCCCGCTGTTCTCAATGCAAAAATAGAATTTCCTGGCAGTATCCGGCTATAGAAATACTCACAGGACTCGTATTTCTATCAATTTACAACCTGCCTGCCGGCGAGGCAGGTTTACAATTTACAATTTACAATAAAATTCTTCTGCTTTTGGTTTTCTGTATCTTTATAGTGATAACCGTTTACGACATCAGGCATAAAATAATCCCAGACTCTCTGGTTTACTCCGCAATATTGCTGTCGGTTGTCGGTCGTTGGTTGTTAGGCGGTTCCGTGCTCGACTGGCTCTCCGGGCCGACCGTCTTCACTTTTTTCGGCTTGATTTGGTTTTTAAGCAAAGGCAAGGCAATGGGCTTCGGCGATGCCAAGCTTGGGCTGGCAGTAGGCCTTTTGTTAGGAGGGGCCCAGGGTCTATCCGCTATTATTCTCGCGTTCTGGCTGGGAGCAGTGTTCGGTATAATCTCCATGATTTTTTCTCATAAAAAGATTACAATGAAGAGTGAAGTGCCGTTCGCGCCCTTTATTGTTCTGGGGGCTTGGATAAGCCTAGTATTCCGTTTAAATATTCTCCATGTCGCATCATTTTAGAGACAGCCGCGCTTTCACCCTCGTTGAATTTCTTGTCTCTATAGGCATAGTTTTCGCAATACTCTCGGTCATACTCTTGAATCAGTCGGCTTATACGGATAGTGTCGCCTTAACCAATGCTGCCGATGAATTGGGTCTGACAGTCTCTCAGGCGCAGGCATATAGCATCGGGGTGAGGGAGTTATCCCCAGGCTCAAGCAATTTTTCCTCCGCTTATGGCGTGAGCTTCAGTATTAATGCTCCCGACTCGGACAAATCTTACATATACTTCGCCGACCGCAATACCAGTGAGCATTATGACGGAAGCTGGCTATGTCCGAACGAAAGCGGGTCTGAATGTTTGGAAAAGATAGAGATTCCTCGCGGCAATTACATTAACTCTTTTTGTGTGATAAGGACGCAGGGCAGCGACCAGTGCGGCACCGTGCACAGGGCGGATATAACTTTCTTGCGCCCCGACACTGATGCGAAGATGAAATTCTTCAACTCCGGCGGCCAACAATACCAGTCGCCGAATATAAAAGGAGTGAGAGTTATTCTCAAAAGTCCCGGAGGCGCCACCAGGAGCGTGGCCATATATCTGACCGGCCAAGTATCAGTGGAATCTTCTTACACCCCTCCCGATGATACTTGGTGGGCCTTGACTGTTTCTAAATCGGGAACGGGTACGGGCACTGTTACCGGCAATGATATTAATTGCGGTAGCACTTGTTCCAGCATCTTGGCGGAGGGAACGGTCACGTCATTGACAGCCACTCCTTCGGGAACTGATACCTTTACTGGCTGGTCGGGAGATTGCGCCGGCACCGGAACCTGCGTTACCAACATGAATGCCGATAAATCGGTAACGGCGACCTTTACCCATCCTGTCTGTTCATCTGGTTCACAGACCTTCACCTATACCGGAGCCAATCAAGCCTTTACTGTCCCACCAAATTGTACTTCTATTACAATTAAAGCTTGGGGCGCTGGTGGTGGAGGTACCACTGGAGGAGCAAGCGGCCCGGGTGGCGGTGGCGGTTACTCAACCGGAACTCTGATTGTAACATCTGGTCAACAACTTACGATCATTGCCGGTGGCGGTGGAAAAGGGCAGAACAGTGGAGCCATGGCGACCAACGCCTATGGGGGTGGCGGCGCAGGGCACCAGAGTTCCGACTGGAAACGCGGAGCTGCCGGGGGTGGCCGTTCCGCCGTGCGCGATAATAGCGGGGCCGAAGTTATTACCGCTGGCGGCGGGGGTGGCGGCGGCGATGATGTACCGTCTCCATCAAGTGGTGGGCGCGGCGGGGGCTCTGTTGGGGGATGCGGTGGCGAACAAGCTTATACAGGCACATGCACTAGTAACGATGCTCAATATGGCAAGGGCGGCACTCAATCAGTGGGCGGCGGCGGTGGTGTCGCAGCTCCTTGGAATGGTGTCGATTA
>JBBUBT010000007.1:0-4778 GCA_038058135.1 Patescibacteria group bacterium | reverse complement strand
GCGGAGGGTAGAGGACTCGAACCTCTAAGCCCTTGCGGGCTCCGCTTTTCAAGAGCGGTGCAATAGCCATTCTGCCAACCCTCCAATGGCAGAGATTATGCTACAATTTTCATATCTATGCCACGGCAGTCCTTTAAATTCGAATGGGACGCTCATGAATACGAGCATAAGGAGAGGAGCTCTGACTGGTTCTGGGCGGTCGGCATCGTCTCTTTCTCTCTGGCTATCGCTTCCATCATCCTGGGCAATATTATTTTCGGCCTACTCATCCTCATAAGCGCTTTTGCTCTCGCCCTTTTCATTAACCGCCCGCCGGAGACGACACACGTGGTGATAAATGAGAAAGGCATTACCCGAGGCAAAATTTTTTATCCTTATTCCGCTCTGGAATCTTACTGGATAGACACGGAGCATCCGCATAAAAAGATAATCTTGAGGTCAAAGAAGCTTTTAATGCCTCTCATCATCGTACCCTTAGGAGCCGATGCCTCGCTTGATGAGCTTGACGACGCCCTTGTCCGCTCGCTTTCGCGGGAATATCACTCCCTGCCGTTTGTCGAAAAAATTTTGGAATATTTAGGATTTTAAAAAATTTAGGGTGCCGCTATGGTAGCGGCACCCCTGGGACTTGCGTCCCCGCACACATTTGTAGCTTCTTAGTGTGCCATCGGCCTCCTTCCTCAAAAGAGGTTGTTCTCTGGGCGATGCGACACTCTTGCAACCGACATGTTTATGTTACTCTTTGTTAAACGGCGTGAAAAGTGCCCCTGTGGATAAAATATGCTAGCATTCCTTTAATTGCCTGCCTGCCGGTAGGCAGGCTCCCGTCGTTCAATGGATAGGACACGTCCTTGCGGAGGATGTAATGTGGGTTCGATTCCTGCCGGGAGCACAAATGTGGGACATTTGTGCTAGGCGCAGGCACGACGGTGCCGAGCCGGGGCCACGGAAATTTCTAGCAAGAAATTATCCGTGGCCACTAGGAAAGTTTCTTGAGTAGTTTGGACAGTCTGGACTTTTTGCGGGAAGCGGTATTTTTGTTGAGAGTGCCTCCTTTGACGGCCTTGTCGAGCGCTTGCTGGACCAGACGCATTTGTGCTTGCGCCTCTTTCTTCTTGCCTAGGGTTACGAGCTTTTTAAGAGACTTCACGGTGCCAGATACCTGGTTTTTGCGGCGTAGATTGAAAATGCGCTTGCGGAGCGAGGCGCGGTGGGCTTTTCTAGCCGAACTAGTGATTGGCATTTGAGAGATGCTACACTACTTATTATATGATTTCAAGCCTTTCCGGCACCATTCGCCACAAGGAATTCAATAGTTTAATCATTGATGTGGCGGGAGTGGGATACAAAGTGTCCGTCCCGACTGATTTGGCCCTCGAAGTTACTCCTAGTTCCCCCATCTTCCTCTGGACACACTTGGTGGTAAGAGAAACTGCCCTAGAGCTCTTCGGTTTTCTTGAGAAGGAAACGCTCGACACCTTCGAGCTTCTCATTACCATCTCCGGCATCGGGCCGAAAACGGCTTTGGGCATTCTAAATGTAGCCACGCCCGAGATGCTCCGGCAGGCCGTGGCAAGCGCGGACACCTCTTACCTCACTCGCGTTTCGGGCATCGGCAAGAAGAACGCCGAGAAAATCGTCCTGGAGCTTAAAGACAAGTTGAAACTAGGACCGAAAGACGCTTCGACAAGCTCAGCGCAGGCAAGATCAGAAGGTGACGCCCTCGAAGCGCTGGTTTCTCTTGGATACACCGAGCGCGATGCCCGGGAAGCGCTTAAAAAGGTTCCTAAGGACGTATCGGGAGCTGGAGAGCGCGTCAAGGCCGCATTAAAGCTATTAGCTAACAGCTGACAGCTATCAGCTTGAACTCCAATGCCTGAACTGCCGGAAGTAGAGACTACCGTTAAGGGACTGAATAAAACTGTCAGGAACAGGGAAATTATCGACGTAAAGACGAGCTACAACAGTGTTCACCATACGGGCAAGGACAATATAAAAGACCCGGCCTTCTTTAAAATATTTAAAAAGAAAGTTCTTGGGGCAAAGATTCTGAAGGCCGAAAGACGGGCCAAGAATGTACTCATCTTTCTTTCGAATGACTACACCATCATTGTTCACATGAAGATGACGGGGCATTTCGTTTATAACAGGCCTGATTACCCGTTTGTTCGTCTTACATTTAATCTTGACAACGCCAAGGTCTTGGCGTTGTCTGACATGAGAAAGTTTGCGAAGATAACGTTGGTAAAAACTGCTGAACTAGAGAAATGCCTTCATCTCGAGCATTTGGGTCCGGAGCCGCTAGATCCAAACTTCAAGCTTAAAGCTTTTAGCTTACAGCTTCTTAAAAGGCCGAAGGGGAAAATTAAGACGGTATTGATGAATCAAGAATTAATTGCGGGAATAGGAAACATATATTCGGACGAAATACTCTGGAGAGCGGGCGCGCATCCCCTTTCAGTCACCGGCAAGATACCGTTTAAAAATTTAAAACTGATGTTTGTCGCAATGAAGAAAGTTTTGAAAGAGGGTATTGATTTCGGCGGCGATTCTATGTCTGACTACCGAAACATCGAAGGCGAGAGGGGCAAGTTCCAAGAACACCACCAGGCCTACCGCCGAACTGGCAAAAAGTGCGGTAAAAGCGACTGTCGTGGCGTAATAAAGCGTATTGTAGTCGGCGCTAGGTCCGCCCACTTCTGCCCGGCACATCAGAAATTATTTAAATAATTGATAGCAAATAACTTGGTGCTATCCCCAATTTGTATCGATATATCGGTATAAATTGTATTATGATAATCATATGCCGCATGTTTCGAAAAAAAGATTGAGTCGGAAAACGCAAGGAAAAATATTTTCTAAGCTAATTGTTGTTCTTGGGCACGCGCGTAATCATAGAGATTTAGCTTACGAACTAGACGAACTTCTTACTGAAACAGAGAAAATTATGCTGGCCAAAAGACTGGCAATAATTTTTATGCTTGATAGTAATATTCCGCAACATAGAATATCCGACGCCCTGTCGGTAAGCCTATCTACGGTAACAAGATTTTCATTGGGGGTTGAGGAAGGCAAATACGACTTCATCAGAAATATTTCTAAAAAAGATAAAGTTGATTTTGAGAAAATAATTTGGCTACTCTTAACTGCCGGTGGAATCTTGCCTCCTCGTGTTGGCAGAAAATACTGGAGAAAGAAAGGCTACAGATATGCTTTAGAGACTTAATCTGTATCGATATATCGGTACAGATTAGAGAAAAAGATACTTGCAGAAGATTTAAGTAAACAAAAGGGCGCCGGATTTCTCCGGCGCCCTTACGCCAATGCGGCCCTTTAATCGGCACGGCCGACTGTGAGCCAGACATCGCTGTGAATTTTGATATCGACCTGGTTCGGGCGGCAACAATTCAGCTGCGCGAGGAAACCCTTGATGACGTCTTCCGTAAGCGGTTCCTTGCAGGTGAGGAAGTATCTCGCTCCACGACCAGACAGCTCATCGCTGGTCAAGCAGGACTTTGATGCACGCTCCACGGAGACAAATTGCGCGTACGGTTCACGTCCCTCGGCTTGCAGATGCACCAGCTTACCATTACCGTCTAACGACTTGAACGCCGTATAGGTACACTTGTATTTGTCCATGTTGCCTCCAATTCTTTTTAAATTATAGCATACTTAATATCATTTTGTCAATAGCTGTTCTGTGGCTTAAAAGCTTAATATTTTAAGAATGAAGACCTGCGTACTGATATTGGAAAATCTGCGGAGTGTTGAGAATACCGCGTCGATTTTTAGAACAGCGGAAGGGTTGGGTGTGGTGAAAATAATTTGCGTCGGCACTACCCCTACCCCGCTTGACCGGTTCGGCAGAAAGCGGGCGGACTTCGCCAAAGTTTCGCTTGGTGCGGAAAATATCGATTGGGAATATATGAAGACGCAAGATTTAGGATTTATGATTCAGGATTTAAGAGAACAAGGGTTCCAGATACTTTCGCTTGAGCAATCAAGCAAGTCGAAGAATTTGAAAGAATTTAAATCAAAGAAAAAGTTTGTATTGATTGTCGGAAACGAAGTAGAAGGAGTATCTAGTGAAGCTCTTGAAGCTAGTGAAGCTATTTTGGAGATTCCAATGCGCGGCAATAAAGAATCGCTTAATGTATCGGTAGCGGCAGGCATCGCTCTATTTGTGTTAATATAGATTTGACATGCTTAATCCATTCCCCAGTCTGCTCACTTATTCACTCCTTGCTCCGTTTATTTTGCGGGTGGTTCTTGGATTGATATTTATCGACCTGGGGATTTTAATATTTAAGAGCGAGAAGAAGAGATGGGTTGAATCCTTCGAGGCTCTGGGCCTCAATCCAACGAGCTTATTCGTGCCTCTCTATGGATTGCTTCAAATCGCCGGAGGAATTCTCCTCATTATCGGACTCTGGACTCAGGTGGCGGCACTCGGGTTCGCCATCATTACGGGCATTGAACTTTATGTAGAATGGTCTGCCGGAGAGGTGCTAAAAAGAGATTTGGTCTTCTATCTTCTACTTTTCGTCATCTCAGTATCCATACTTCTAGCCGGCGCCGGCGCTTACGCGCTAGATATACCGCTTTAGGATCATTTGTGGTCACGAATATTTTTCTGTTGAAAAATTCCGCGACCCCGCCTCGCTCACCTACGTGAGCTGCGGCTCGCACAAGTGCCCCACACTTGTGCGCCCAGCAGGGATCGGACCTGCGACCTTGTCCTTAAAAGGGACCTGCTCTACCGACTGAGCTATGGGCGC
>JBBUBT010000006.1:0-11776 GCA_038058135.1 Patescibacteria group bacterium | reverse complement strand
ACGTTTCCAGCGTTGAACCTTCTTTTTACCACCCCAGCTCCGGCTGGGGTGTGTTATTAATGTGCGCCGGGTTGGATTCGAACCAACGAAGACCGAAGTCAAGGGATTTACAGTCCCTCCTCGTTGACCACTTGAGTACCGACGCGACTAGGCCATTCTAATAGAAAATTGAAAGACTTGCAAAAATAGTACTTAATGCTAGTATTAACCCGGATGCGGTTCGGCGGGGTTGTTTCCATGGTCGTGACTCCCATTTGCCAAATCTGGCATGCGCGCCGAGAGAACCTCGGCAAAACGCTACAGGAGTTAACCCCTGGAAACTACCCCGCCCTCAACACAGCTGTCGTACGTAACGTACGACAGTTTTTTATTTTATAACTGCTTCTTTCCTCGGAGAAATAGTGCTGACGCGGCCGGAGCGGGCGCTTTTCTTAACATCGAAAGTGAACTGGCTTCGCTCCACATCGGCAAGAATAGTGCCGCCGGAAAGAACTTTATTCTCTATCATCATGGACGCGACGGGATTTAATATTTTCTCTTGTATCATGCGCTTCAAGGGCCTTGCGCCGTATTGCGGGTTATAACCCTCTTTGGTAAGAAGGTCGAGCACACTCTCCGTTACGGAAAGCTCAATTTCTTTTTCTTCCAGACGCTTTTTTATGATATCTATTTGTATGCGGACGATGTCCTTGATGGCTTCCTTGGAAAGCACGTCGAAGACGATGATGTCGTCTAGACGGTTCAAGAATTCCGGTCGGAAATGTTCTTTCAAGGTCGAGAGTACTTTCTCCTTCACTCCTTCGTAATTGTCTTTCTCGCCATGGGAGAAGCCGATAGACTGCATCTTGTCTATGTATTGCGCGCCTATATTCGAAGTCATAATGATGACCGTGTTTTTGAAATTGACAACGCGTCCTTTGGCGTCGGTCAGACGGCCGTTGTCGAGTATCTGGAGCAGGATATTGAAGACTTCCGGATGCGCCTTCTCTATCTCATCGAAGAGAATAACGGAGTACGGCCTGTGACGAACGGATTCGGCGAAGGGTGAGCCTTCTTCGAAGCCCACGTAGCCCGGCGGCGAGCCGATAAGTTTGGAAACCGCGTGCTTCTCCATGAGCTCAGACATGTCGACGCGGATAAGCGCCTTCTCGTCATCGAACATGAATTCGGCGAGGGCCTTGGTAAGTTCGGTCTTGCCGACGCCAGTCGGGCCGAGAAAAATGAATGAGCCGATAGGCCTGTTCGGGTCGGATATGCCGGCGCGGGAACGCTTGACGGTATCCGCAATTTTTCTTACCGCCTCATCCTGGCCTATGATGCGCCTCTTCAGGAACTCTTCCATGCGAGAGAGCTTCTGCGCTTCTTCTTCAAGCATCCGATAGACCGGAATGCCCGTCCAGCGCGAGACTATGGAAGCAATGTCTGAAGCGGTAACTTCTTCTTTAAGAATCCTTCTCGAACTTTGGAGTTTTTTCAAGCGCTTCGATTTAGCTTCCAATTCGCGTTCTAGAGCGGGAATCTTGCCGTAGCGAAGCTCCGCGGCCCGCGAGAGGTCGGCGCGCGCTTCAGCGGCCTCAGCTTCCAAACGCAGTGTTTCCAGATTTTTCTTGATTTCCTTTATCTCGCCGACCGTTTCCTTCTCGTTTTTCCACTTTAATTCAATCTCCGTAGTTTCTTCGCGTAAATCCGCTACGGCCTTGTCAATTTCCTTAAGGCGCGATTTCACTTTGAGAGACTTAGTTTCTTTTTTAAGCGCTTCCTTCTCTATTTCGAGTTTCATTATTTTTGAATGAGCATCTTGTAGCACGGGTGGCATATTCTCCAAAGAAATTTTCAGGTAGGAAGACGCTTCGTCTATAAGGTCCACCGCCTTGTCCGGCAGGAATCGGTCGGTTATATAGCGGGAAGAAAGGGTGACCGCGGCCTGGATGGCATCGTCGGTGATGCGTACGCCGTGGTAAAGCTCATAGCGTTCCTTGAGGCCCCGCAGTATCGTCATAGCATCATCTATGGAAGGCTCCTGGACGTAGACCGGCTGGAAGCGGCGCGTCAAAGCCGGGTCCTTCTCTATGTGCCGTTGATATTCGCGCAAAGTGGTAGCGCCGATAGCCCGCAGGTCGCCCCTCGCAAGCGGCGGCTTAAGCATGTTGGAAGCATCCATAGAACCCTCCGCGGCTCCAGCCCCGACAATGGTGTGTATCTCATCTATGAAAAGAATAACCTTGCCGTCCGATTTCTCTATATCCTTGATGATGTTTTTCAGCCGCTCTTCGAATTCGCCTCGATACTTTGTACCCGCGATGAGAAGCCCTAAATCAAGCGAGACCAATTCTTTGTCACGCAAGGACTCCGGAACGTTGCCGGAAGCAATGCGCAGGGCAAGACCTTCGGCTATGGCCGTCTTTCCGACGCCCGCCTCGCCGATAAGAATCGGGTTATTTTTGGTCCGGCGCGAGAGAATCTGAATGATGCGGGAAATTTCATCATCGCGGCCGATGACCGGGTCGAGTTTGTTGTTCTTGGCAAGTGTGGTAAGTGAACGGGTGTATTTCGTAAGTGATTTGAGTTTTTTTGACTCCTTTGGTTCGCTGGGGCTGGTTTTTTTAAGCTCTTCGAGAACCTTCAGCACCGTCTGCCTGTCGATTCTGAACTTCATCAGAAGTTCCCGCGCCTCTCCGGGCACGTCGAGCGCCGAGATAAAGAGATGCTCCGTGGAGACAAACTCGTCTCCGAGCGATTGCGCCACTTTATTTGATGTCTCTATGGCGTGGGCAAGTTCAGGAGTGAGATAAATCTGATATGACGGGGAGATGGTCGAGCCGGAGTCCGGACTTTCTATGGCTTCCAACACCGTGTCGGTAAGCATGATGGTATCAACATCCATTTTGTCGAGAATAGAAACAACTATGGACTCCTCCTGGAGTAAGAGCGCCGCCAGAAGATGTATTAGGTTCACGTGATTCTGGCCGCGCTCTATGGCAAGTTCATGAGCCTTGCGGATAACCTCTTTAGCCTTGGTGGTGAAGTGATTAAACGGCTGCATAGTTGGATTTTATCACATTTCGAGCGACGTGGCAAAAGATTTCTGCCGCTTCTTTTATCTCTTTTTCGGTCGTTCCCCGGCCGAGAGAGATGCGGATAGGTGTCTCCGGCGGTTCAGGCTTGTTTGAATTGCAAGCGGGCCCGGCGGAGACGAGAAGTCCCTCCCGGTCGAGAGCCAGCACTAGAAGTTCTGGAAGAATGCCGGAAATGGACACGTTGATTATGTTGGGCGAGACCTTCTCAATTTGTGCTTGAGGCAAAGAACTTTCAACATTTTTGGCAAACCGGGTGCTCAAAGATTCTAGACGTTTCGACTCTCGTTCTCTATCGCGCGTGGCAATTTCAAACGCTTTGGCAAATCCCGCGATTAAAGGCACGGCGGGAGTACCGAGGGGCGGAAGCGTTATTAGGGCGCTGCGGCGCACTACTAGTGCGCCGCAGCCTTTCGGTCCGTAGATTTTGGCTGAATCAAGAGTAAGGATATCGCAGGCGAGCGCTTCCAGCCCGACATTGAAATAAAGTGCTGTTTGCGAAGCGTCGATATGTAAAAGCGGATATTGAGAGTTATTCTTTTTCCTTTTTCCACGAATTTGGCGGCCAAGTTTGTTGTCAGTAGTTACACTTGAGACAAGAGTTGTTTCTTTAGAATTATTTTCAATCACCGCCTCAAAGACCGATGGATGGCTCCCGGGTTCTACGATAATCTTGCCGGGTTTTACTCCTCGTACCGCTAATACATTTGATGCTGTCCCGCCGGAAGTAAAGATGACCGACTCTTTCGCCGCACCCAGTCCTTTCGCAATCTGGGCGCGATATTTTTCGACATCTTTTTTTACTCTTAATCCCTCTTCATAAATGGCGTTAGGATTGTAAAACTCTCGGGAGTTATATTTCTCCATCTCTTTCCTCGCTTCCGGCAAGACCGGTGTCGCTGCGGCATAATCGAGATAAATTCTTTTCTTTTTTGGCTTAAACAATCCGCTAAAAAAATTCATGTGGTAATAATATCATAAATTCAAAAATATTAACATTTATGCTATCGCTAATTTGTTAAGATTATGATAACTTGTAGTTATGAGCTTGGTACAAGAAATTTTATACATTGTCTCCAACTATCCCGGAGGATACCGCGTAATCTACGATTTGATTTACGGCGGCAAACCTCCCGGCGAAGACTTCGACAGGCGGCGAAAAAATATTTTAAGCGCCACGTTAAGCAGAATGAAGAAAAATGGTCTGCTGAAGAGTAAAGACCGAGATTGGTTTATCACGCCAGAGGGAGTAGAGCTTCTCGGCGGGAGAAATGAGAATATAAGAAGATTCTTCCCAAGACGGGTGGCTAAAAATAGAAACCGAGATAAAAGAATAATTGTAATTTTCGACATTCCAGAGACGGAAAAACGCTATCGGGAGTGGTTGAGATCTGAACTCGTTAGCTTCGGATTTGAAATGATTCAAAAGAGCGTCTGGTTCGGCCCCGCGTTGCCGAAAGAATTTATAGAATATTTAAGCGAAATAAAACTCCTGAATTGTATTCGCTTCTTTAAAGCAACAGAGAAAGACTTAATCTAATTTACTCTTCTTAAAATCTTAACATTTATAGCGACCGCTTAAGTTGTTAAGATTATGATTATTGGAATGTTTTTCTATATATTTACAGGTGTTTTTAGGGTCAATATATGATAAGGTAGCAACACTATGGCAGAATCTCGTCCACCAATAGTGGGAATTTTCGGGCATATCGACCACGGCAAGTCGACGCTTCTTGATTACATCCGGAAAACGAACCTTACTGAGAAGGAAGCTGGCGGCATTACCCAGCACATCAGCGCTTATGAAATTACGAGGCCCGACGGCAAGCGCATGACTTTCATCGACACGCCGGGGCATGAGGCCTTCGCAAGCGTCCGCACCCGCGGCGCTTCCGCGGCAGATATCGCGGTACTGGTGGTATCCGGCGAAGACGGGGTAAGACCGCAAACGCTCGAAGTTTATAAATACATAAAGGAAAACGCCCTCCCTTTTATCGTGGCCATCACCAAGATGGACAAACCGGGAGCAGATCTAGACAGAACTAAGCAGAACCTGGCGGAAAACGAGATTTACATCGAGGGATACGGCGGCAATATTTCTTGCGTTCCTCTGTCGGCGAAGACCGGCCAGGACGTAGACGAGCTTCTGGATATTATTTCGCTTCAGGCGGAAATCCTCGATCTTAAGGGCGAGCCGGAAGAGCTGGGGTCCGGCGTCATTATCGAGAGCCGGCTTGACGCCAAAAGAGGCATTGCGGCGACAGGCATCATAAAGAACGGCACGGTACGCCGAGGAACATTCGTGGCTTCGGGCGGAGCGATAGCCCCAATACGCATCCTCTTAGATGCTATGGGTGAGGCGGCTGATGAATTACCTCCTTCGAGTCCGGTACAGATAATCGGCTGGGATAAAATGCCGCCCATCGGCCGGGAGTTCAAAACTTTTTTGAAGAAAGAGGAGGCATTGGCATATGTCAGTAGTCAAAAAAATGCGGGACTGAATCTTCACGATATGAAGATTCAGAATCTAAATACAGAAGGAGTAGTGGCCCTTCCTCTTATTATCAAAGCGGATACGGCCGGAAGCGCAGATGCAATAGAAAATGAATTGAGAAAATTATCGAGAGAAAGGATAATTCCCAAAGTGATAGTTTCTGGTGTGGGTTCCGTCAATGAAAATGACGTTAAGACGGCGCTCGCCACTCCCGGAGCAGTTATTTTAAGCTTCAACGCAAAGGTAGACGCCCCCGCACGGGCGCTCTCGGAACGTTCGAATATAAAAATTTTTCCTTTCAGCATTATTTACGAACTAACGGGTAAGGTGGCGGAACTGCTTTCAGAACGTGAGCCGAGAGTAGAGACTGAGGAAGTGGCGGGCACAGCTAAAGTCTTGAAACTCTTCAGCACCGCCAAGGGTAAGCAGATTTTGGGTGCGCGAGTGACCTCTGGAAGCATCACGCGGGGAGCCATAGTAAAAATTGTAAGGAGAGAAGCCGAAATAGGTAAGGGTAGGATTAAGGAGCTCCAGCAAGCGAAGTCCCAAGTCGATTCCGTAAGCGAAGGGGGAGAATTCGGCGCGATGATTGAATCGAAGATGGAAGCCGTCCCGGGAGATATGCTTCAAGCCGTAATGCTTGTAACTAAATAAATGCGCGAGGTAAAAAGAGAGATTATCGCGGAGATTCTGCACAGATTGGCTTCTAAATTTGCGCAAGAAGAAGGAAGTTCTGCTTCCCTGCTTACCGTGACCAGAGTTGAGATGTCGCCTACAGGCAAGGAAGCAAAAATATTTTTTACCACCCTTCCCGAGACCCAGGAGGATACGGCTCTGAAATTTTTAGAAAGGAAGACGCCGGAGTTCCAACGCTACGTCCGCGACGAATCCCGCATCGGCATCATTCCCCATATTGATTTCAAAATAGATTACGGCGAAAGAAACAGGCAAAGATTGGATGAGATAGGAAAAGAAGAATAGGATAAATAAAAAGCGGGTATGGTTTAGTGGTAGAATGCGACCTTCCCAAGGTTGAGACGAGAGTTCGATTCTCTCTACCCGCACAAAATTTATACAAAAGAAAACAGCGCCGCTTGTGCGCTGTCCAAAGAACGAGACCCAGCCACGACGCGGTGGCCGTCATTCCCCCCAAGGAACGTAAGCACGTTTACGCCGAAGGCTGGGTCTTATTAAATTTAACATATTAAAAATTTTTGTGCCCGGGGTGGGCATCGAACCCACATCTCTTGCGAGACACGATTTTAAGTCGTGCGCGTATACCAATTCCGCCACCCGGGCCTTGTGGTCACACATAATTTCTGGGTAGAAATTTATGCGACCCCGCCTCGCGCCGTCGCGCTGCGGCCCGCACATGTGTCCACATGTGCGCCCACCAGGAATCGAACCTGGGACCATCTCCTTAAGAGGGAGCTGCTCTACCAGCTGAGCTATGGGCGCATTAGATTACAGTATTTCAAAAAAGCAAGGATTAATCAATTATGGTAATGTATTAAATAGTTTCGGCGTAGTGGCGAAGTGGTAACGCAGCGGTCTGCAAAACCGCGATGCGGGGGTTCAATTCCCCCCTACGCCTCCAGGGCGGGTGGCGAAATGGCAGACGCGCATGGTTTAGGACCATGTTCCGCAAGGAGTGGAGGTTCAAGTCCTCTCCCGCCCACAGCTTAACGAAGTTAAGCGAGGACTGACTTGAAAGTCGGAGCACGACGGTGCGAGACGGGGTCGCATAAATTTCTAACAAGAAATTATGCGTGACCAAGTCCTCTCCCGCCCACTAGGACATATGAAAAAAGAAAATAAAAAAATACTGGAAGGCATTATCCGCGTGACTGGCAAGGGTGTGGGCTATTTCGAAGCGCCCGATGGCGGAAACGACTTTGAAATCCAGCCTGAGAATGTTAATACCGCGCTCAATCGCGACAATGTGAAGGTCGAACTTTTAAGCAAGGAGGTATTCGGCAGAAGGCAGGCCAAGGTCTTGGAGATTTTAGAGCGGCACAAGACGGAATTTGTAGGCACTCTGGATGGATCTTTCGTCGTGCCTGATGATAAGCGAATGTATAGGGATATTTTTGTTCCCGAGGACGGCTTGCCCGGCGGAGCCTTGGCGAAGTCGGGAGATAAGGTCCAAGTTCGCATCACAGAATGGATTGACGCGAGTAAAAGTCCAAAAGGAGAAATTGTAAGAATAATTGGTCGGGCCGGTGAACACAATGCCGAAATGCTCGGCATTGTGTATGAATCCGGCTTCGAAGTAGACTTCCCCGCCGAGGTTGAGAAAGAAGCCGACGCTTGGAAGGCGAAGTATGAAAAGGAGGATAAATTGAAAGATAGGAAAGATTTCCGGGAAGTTACCACTTTCACCATAGACCCGGCGGATGCCAAGGACTTTGACGACGCTATCTCGATAAAAAGTCTTAAAGACGGCAATTTTGAAATCGGCATTCATATCGCCGACGTCTCGCACTTCGTAATTGAAAAAACCGAGTTAGATAAAGAAGCGCGCAAGCGCGGCACCTCTATTTACCTTGTGGACAGGACTATCCCCATGCTTCCTGAAGTCCTTTCGAACGACCTTTGCTCGCTCAATGCCAATGAGCCAAAATACGCTTTTTCCGCCGTTTTTGTCATGGATAAGAATGCCGAGGTGAAGGAACGGTGGTTCGGCAGAACGCTTATCGAATCGAATAAGCGCTTCACTTACGAAGAAGCGCAGGAAACACTTGATAAAAAGTCTGGGAATTTTTACCAGGAACTTCAAATTTTAAATGATTTGGCTTACAAACTGCGCGAGAAGAAGTTTAAAAACGGCGCCATCGAATTCGAGACCGAGGAGGTCAAATTCGAGCTTGATGAGAACGGCAAGCCGATAAGAGTTTATAAAAAAGAGCGCAAAGATACGCACAAATTAGTCGAAGATTTCATGCTCCTCGCTAATCGCGAGGTAGCCGCCTACATGCACGCTTCACAGAAGGAGAATAGTCGCGCCGCTTTCGTCTATCGCATTCATGATGCTCCGGACAGAGAGAAGATTGTAAATCTCGCCGCTTTTGTGAAGGCCCTGGGCTTCGAGTTGAAGAATAAGGACGGAGACACTACGGCCGAGGATATCACGAGAATGCTCCGCTCGGTCGATGGTACGCCGGCAGAAATGTTGGTAAAGACCGCCGCTATAAGAGCAATGTCCAAGGCCATCTACTCCACTTCCAATATCGGGCACTTCGGTCTGGCGTTCGAGTACTACACCCACTTTACCTCCCCTATCCGCCGTTATCCGGACCTTATGGTGCACCGCCTGCTCGAACGCTATTTGAAAAAGGGCCAGATTGAGCAAGATGAAATTATTAAGTATCAGAAGCTCTGCGATGACTCCTCCGAGCGCGAGATGGAAGCGGCCGAAGCGGAGCGCACTTCTATCAAGTACAAGCAAGTCGAATACATGCAGGAGCATATTGGCGAAGAATTCGATGCTATGGTCTCCGGAGTCTCAGAATGGGGCATTTATGTCGAAGAAGTTAATACCAAATCCGAAGGCATGGTCAAGCTCCGTGATATGAAAGACGATTATTATGAATTGAACGAGAAGTTATACGCCATAGTGGGTAAAAATACCGGCAAGAAGTATTCCCTGGGCGACAAGGTCCGCGTCAAATTGGTCTCCGCCGACCCGGAACGAAAAACACTAGATTTTCAGTTTGTTTGACAATAGATGATATAGGTTGTACTCTTAAGAAGGAGGTTCCCATGAGGCTTCGTTTGGTTGAAATGCGAGAAGCTACACCGGATGAGAAAGCCGAGCTCAAGAGAGCCATTGAAGCAAGAAGCATCTCGGAAGTGAAGCGTGTCCTTGACACAGATGCGCTGAACGTCGTCACTTTCAATGGAGTTGCGGATTCTCTGGCTCCGGAAGACAGAACCTGGATAGATTCGATGCTACAGAGTAGCCTCCTCGACTGAACACCCCCTGCCCGCCAACCCACTTTAGTGTGGTTGGCGGGTTCGACTTTAATATCCTACTTTGCCACTTCCACTGCTTCGTCGAAGGAGATGGATAGAAGCTTGGAGATACCGGAGCCTGCCATGGTAACGCCATAGATGACGCCGGCGTGGGACATCGTCTCGCGGTTGTGGGTGATGAGTATGAGTTGGGAATACTTCGATAATTTCTCCACCAGTTCGCCGTATTTCTTGGAATTAGACTCGTCTAGCGCGGCATCCGTCTCGTCGAGGATTATAAACGGCGGCGGATTGACGGCAGATATTGCGAAGATTAGGGCGATTGAAGTAAGCGCCCTCTCGCCTCCGGAGAGCATCATGAGGCCCTTGGTCTTTTTCCGCGGCAAACTTACTTTTATTTCGAGCCCTTCTAAAGTTTCAGCTTCATTAGCTTCGAGAGCTTCATTAGCTTCATTAGTTTCTTTGATCAATATAAGCTTCGCTTCCCCGCCGCCGAACATGGCGACAAAAAGCTTGCTGAATTCTTTATTGATATTCTCAAGACCGTTTTTAAACTCCGTCGCAAGCCGCGTTTCCAGATCCTTAATAAGCTCTTTAAGCGACTCGGCGGAGCGCTCCAGGTCGAGAAGTTCGCGGGCAAGAAAAGCGTCGCGTTCGGAAGTCTCTGCGTGCTCCTTCTTCATCTCTTCCGAGCCGGCTACGTTCGACTCTTCGAAACGGATCTTCAGCCTCTCAAACATTTTCCTCCTTTCTTCCTGCTTTGCCCTGTCCTCCTTGGAAACGCCGGGAGTCAAAGAAATCTTCCCCACCAGGCGTTCTAAATCTCCTAATTCCTTTTTGAATTCCGCTTCTTCGAGCTCCTGGCGCTGCTTTTTTAATTTTTCTATTCTTGCCTTGGCCTCGATTACGTTTTGCGAATTACTGTCATGTTTCCTCTCCTGAATGAACTCCCCGATTTTCTTGATAATCGTTTCCACTGCTCCCATCAAACTCACTTCTTGGTATAAATCTTCCACTTCCTTAAGCCGCACGGTTTTGTATTCATTCGACTGCAATTGCTTCCTCTCCCTTTCAACCATTGCTTCCTCGGTCTGGATAATGCCGTCAAGCTTGGCAATTTCGGGCGAAGTCGGCATCTTATATTGAAAGTATTCCTGGGCAACCTTGATAAGCTCCTCGCGCAAGGTCTCGGTTTTCTCCAGCTTCTCGACCTGCTTCTCTAGAAACTTCAGATGCGGTGCGATTTCCTTGCGCAAGGCCTCCACTTGCGCAATATTTTCAAAAGTTTTTTTGAGTTTCCGCTCGCTTTCCAGGCGCTTGTATTGATAGAGCTTTAGTCCCAGAGCATCCTCAACCATGCTTTTTCTATCCTTTGGATTGGCCGAGACAATCTTATCCGCCTCGCCTTGCGAGATGATGTGATGTCCGGATGCGCCGATATGAGCGCCTGCCAGAAGTTCAATGACGTCCTTCAGCCGAACCTGGCTGCCGTTAATAGAATATTCATTGAACCCGTCGCGATGCACCACACGCTCGATAGAAACTTCCGGGAAATCGATATCGAAAATTTTCCGCGAATTATCGAAAACTACTCTAACCGAAGCCCGCCCCGCCCGTGGTGAGTCCGTCGAACCGTTCCAAATAAGGTCCTCGCCGCGCTTGCCGCGCATGCTCTTCAAAGACTGCTCGCCCAATACAAAACGGAACGCCTCCGCCACATTGCTCTTCCCAGACCCGTTCGGCCCCACAATGGCCGAGATAGGCGTATTGAATTCAAAAGCGTTCTTCTTGGCGAAGGACTTGAAGCCTGAGAGCTCTATCGATTTCAAATACATTTGGAAAATTATAACACTAACCCCTCCTTACCTCCCCTTATCAAGGGAGGAACTATACGTTACTTTGTTGCTATAGCTAACTAATAACGTATACGATTTAGTTATGCTGTAGCGTATTTATATCGTAGGGTGCTGATGTGGTGGGTTGATACCTATTTCCACCCTTGTTTTTCGAGAGCATTCTTGGCCGCTTCTTGTTCGGCGTCTTGTTTTGATTTGCCTTCACCTTCCCCCATCACTTCAGAGCCGACGGCGACACTTACGGTGAAATGTTTATCGTGGTCCGGGCCCGTTTCTTTGATAGTTTTATAAATCGGAGTAAAGCCAGCGTGCTCCTGAGCCTTTTCTTGGAAAAGCGATTTGGAATCAATCCAGCTTCCTACGGCAAGAATCTCTTC
>JBBUBT010000005.1:0-18422 GCA_038058135.1 Patescibacteria group bacterium | reverse complement strand
GAGGATATGGCGGTCGAGAATTATATCTTCGGTGTCTGGAGGAAGGTTTCGGAACGCTTTGGCTACCAGGAATACAGCGCTTCCCTTCTCGAACCGACCGAAATTTATACCGAGAAGTCTGGGGCGGAAATAATCAATGAGCAAACCTTTACCTTCACCGACCGGGGCGGGCGGTCCGTAACTTTACGTCCGGAGATGACTCCGACGCTTGCCCGCATGATAGCCGCCCGGCGAAAGTCTTTGAAATTTCCGCTACGTTGGTATTCCATTCCCAATTTATTCCGCTATGAACGTCCCCAGCGTGGCAGGAGGCGTGAGCATTATCAGCTTAATGCCGACCTTATGGGTGTGGCGAGAATCGAGGGAGACAAAGAAATAATTTCTCTCGCTTGCGCCGTTATGAAAGAGTTCGGAGCAAAGGATAGCGATTTCGAAGTAAGAATCAACAATGCCAATGTAGATGACTTCAAGGAAATCGGACCAAATCTCGTTTTCGACTCTACTCTTGCCAGAGGACAAGCGTACTACACAGGCATGGTATTTGAGATCTTTGATACCAACAAAGAAAACTCTCGGGCGCTTTGCGGAGGTGGACGTTACGACAATTTGCTCGAACTTTTTGAAGTGGAACCCGTGCCCACAGTAGGTTTCGGTATGGGAGATATTGCTATGCGAGATTTACTTGAGACACATGATCTGTTAGGTCATGTGTCTCACAAATAGGCCCTTATGCGTAAAATAGTTTTTGATATCGAAACTAAAAATTTTTTTTATGATGTCGGAAGCGCCGACCCGGCTAAGCTTGACATCGCCCTGGTAGCTATTTACGATTCGGAAACCGGCAATTATTCTTCATATCTGGAAAACGAATTAAATAATCTCTGGCCGATACTCGAACGGGCCGATATGATTATCGGCTTTACTTCCGAGCACTTCGACCTGCCTCTTCTCAATAAGTATTACCCGGGCGACCTCACAAAGATAAGACACTTGGATATTTTGAAGGAAATAAAAAATACTTATGGCCGCAGAATGAAACTCGACCAATTGGCCGAAGGTACCCTAGGAAAACACAAATCTGGCCACGGTTCGGACGCCACAAAATGGTGGGATGCTGGTGAAATAGAGAAGGTACGGCAATACTGCATAGATGACGTGAAAATCACCAAAGAACTCTATGACTATGCCCTTCAAAACCAGAAATTAATATTTAAAGAAGGCGGACAGTTCAAAGAAATTAAACTCGACACGTCAGAATGGGAAAAACCGGGCGAGAATAAGATGACCTTTTCGCTTCCATTCTGATGCTTAATTTGATAATAATTTTCGGCGCGAAATATTTAATCCTGCTTCCTCCTGCCATCGCCGGCATCTATTTTTTGAAGTCGCCTAGAGAAATCAGGAAGAGACTGATTATTTTCCTCTTGATTGCCCTGCCACTTGCTTATCTTGCCGGACTTGCCACTAGATACGCTTATTTCAATCCGCGTCCCTTCGTGGTCGGTGGGTTTGGACCCCTTATCGCGCACGAGACGGACAACGGCTTCCCTTCCGACCACGTGCTTCTAGCCGCGACTCTGGCCGCCTCGCTTCTCTTCTTCGACCGGAAGCGCGCTTACTGGCTCGCCGGAATCGCGGTTTTTATCGCTTTCGCGCGAGTATATGCCGGGGTACACCACCTTACGGACGTAGTTGCAAGTATAATCATAGCTCTCTTGTGCGCTACAATAACTAGTAAGCTTTATGCAAGAAAATAAATTTCTGATTCCTCTCGCCATAGTGGTCGCCGGAGGGCTGGTAGCGGGCGCAATATACTTTGGTTCGACAGGCTCACCACAAGCGGCAAAACGGCAATTAACAACCGGCACGAACATCGATATTCCTGCCGTTACGGAAAAGGATCATATCAGGGGTAGCCGCGACACGAAGCTGGTTATAGTGGAGTATTCCGATACCGAATGTCCTTATTGCAAAACTTTCCACAACACTATGAAAGAAATATTGCGTTCGTATGGAGCCGACGTGGCCTGGGTGTACAGACAATTCCCCATTCCCCAGCTTCATGCGCGGGCTTCAAAGGAAGCGGTGGCCACTGAATGCGCCGCTGAGCTCGGCGGCGACATAGCTTTCTGGAGCTATCTCGACAAAATTTTTGAAATCACCGAGTCAAACGACTCACTCGACCCGGCCGAACTGCCAAAGATAGCCGCGACCGTCGGACTCGACGTAAACGCATTTAATGCCTGCCTTTCAAGCGGCCGTTACACGGAATTTATCACCAAAAGCATCGCCGAAGCGATAAAAGCAGGCGCCTTAGGCACTCCTTATTCGATTGTCATTGCCAAAGACGGCACGAAGACGGTTATCAACGGCGCCGAGCCCTTATCTAGTCTCAAAGTTAAGCTCGATACTCTTCTTAAATAACTTTTAGAAGATACTGATAAATAGCGTACATAGCATAGGTATCGAGTGTGCAATATTTTCTTAAATCAGCAAAGATTTTTTCTCTTTCTGTTGAATTCGGGTCCCACCCCGAATTCAATCCTTTAAGCACTGTTTCCATCCAAATTCTCTGAGCATCAGCTCCTCCTCCAATCTCAAGTTTCTTATAACTTAATTCCGGCAGAAGCACGGGCAAAACGGCCTTGATGGAAGCTGAACCAAAGAAATCCTTATCCACAAACCAGCCCTTGGAAAACGGAATCATTAAGTCGACCATCCTGTCATTAATGTTTTGAAGAATTTTGGCGTACTTGGGATATTGCTCGGCCATTTGGGTATTTCTCGCTTTTTCAAATTTCATACTCCAGGAAATTACCGAACCCTTGCCTTCAAAATCTTTCTGTAGATGCTTTAAAAGTTCGGGTACCGGGTCTGAATTATCGGTGTGGAGGTATTCTTTATGGGTTAATTCCCCGCCCGGTTTAGGCAGGATATGAAGCGAGTATTGGAAAGGTATTTGTTGATATGGTTTGTAGCCGTCGAAAGCGGGAATAACGCCCATAGCGGTTTCGTAGTCGAAGAAATGAAGCGGGTACTCCAAATCATCGAGAAAATTCTTTATTTCTTCCCTGTCGATTTTCTGCTCGCCCGACTTCATGGTCATAACCTGCCTTAGCTGACGCTCGTTTAAGGGCCCATCGAGAGGCACATCGTGTAGCGCTTCGATACCGTTGTCTTCTAGCCAAGCGGCGATCTCGGGCTTCAATCCGGCGAGTTTATAAATCGAGTATTGAGGAAGCTTACCCTTGATTATTTGATAAATATCAAGCCATTCACCCATATCGCCATTAAGATGCCTCGGGGAAATATCGGGCATAGTTTTACTCTCAAGCACTTTCAGCGCTTTGCCTATATTCTCCAGAGTCTCGGGGATGGCTTCGCGAACCTTTTCCGTCACATTTTCCTTTTTGCTTATACCCGCCGGTTCGATTTCCCCTTTCCTAACGTATTCTTTATTTACATAAAGCACATACGTATTTCGGACTTTAAAGTTGGAGTTTTCGATAACTATTGTCTGGAAAGCGAGGTCTGGAATGTGCTCATCTTTTACTTTTGTGGATGATTTTATTTCATAGAGATCAAAAATTTTATCTTCCACCTTTTCAAGTACATCAAAGATAGAAGTGAGATTATCTGCTTCAAGCCGCCCCTGCAAAATAACTTTAGTACCTTTTTTTATCTCCTTAAGAGTTGTTTCGGGTAAGGCGTAATACATAGTGCCGGAAAATACGTTTCCATCTTTCTTGTATCCGAGCTTCACGGCATCAGGAAAAATCTTCTCCGCGTAACTCTCGAACAATGACCCTTCGTCGAAACGGAGTTGGAGCGACTCATCGACTTCCGGGAGCTTATTCTTGTCGAACTTTTTCAGCCACAGCCAGGCCGGATGTTTCAAAAACATCATGTACTCGGATTTGGAGATGACCATGATTGCCGTATTCTATCATGCACTCATGACCCCCTCTGCTTTCAGCATCTCCCCCTTAGCGGGGGGAGAAAATGCCCTTATTTCTAGGGCTATTTTAATGATGCTGAAAAAATCCTTGACAAATAAACCGTAGTATGCTATGATGTAAAAAGGAGGTAGATATGAAGAAATTCTGGCAAAGGGTCGAGCGCATGTCAGATAGTGAAGGACGGGAAGCGTGCCTCATCTGCATCGCGTTCATGGAGGCCGTTTTGCTGACCACTGGCGAGCATGGCATCGGCGCTCTGCTAGTGCCGGGCATGTACGGGTTCACCTACGCGGTGCTTCGTTTCGGCTTCGGCCCGAACGCGTCCGTCGCGGCTGACAGGTAAATTGACATCTCGAATGTTGAAGGGCGGTCCTCACAGGCCGCCCTTTCTTCATACTCACTAAGCTCAATACATCGATAATACGCTATAGCATGAAATAGATGTATACGTTATAAACTAGCTATAGCAAGAAGATAACGTATTGATATTTATTTAGAATAATTAGGTTAATTAGAAATTAGAATAACTTTCTAGTATCCCCTCAATCTATCTATTTTCTCGTGTTGGCGGACTTTTTCGTGCGCTTTGGCTTCGATTTGGCGGATGCGTTCGCGGGTGACGCCGAAGACTTTGCCCACTTCCTCAAGCGTGTGAGTATAGCCATCAAGGAGACCGTGGCGCATTTCCAATATTTTTCTTTCCTTGGGAGGCAGGTCGTTTAAAATCTCTTTTACCTGGTCGGAGATGATGCGGCGGGAAGAATCCTGGTCGGGAGATAGAATCTTGTCGTCAGCCAGGAAATCGCCGAGCTTCGATTTGCCGTCCTCCTCCTCCCCTACCGGGCTTTCAAGCGAGACTGTGGACTGGTCGATTTTCTCTATCTGGTAAATCTTCTCGACATCCAGGTTCATTTCCATGGCAATCTCTTCCTGCAAAGGTTCGCGGCCCAAATCCTGGGTAAGCCTCCTTACCACCTGCTTGTATTTGGCAATGGTCTCGACCATGTGCACCGGCACCCGAATGGTGCGGCTCTGGTCGGCAAGGGCGCGGGTAATAGCCTGGCGTATCCACCAAGTGGCGTAGGTCGAGAATTTGAAGCCCTTGGTCCAGTCGAATTTCTCCACCGCCTTGTGCAGGCCGAGATTCCCTTCCTGGATAAGGTCGAGGAGGGTGAGGTCGGGCGAGCGGTTGGCGTACTTCTTGGCAATCGAGACCACCAGGCGTAAGTTGGCCTTCATCAAAAGGTTTTTGGCATCCATATCGCCCTTCTCTATCCTTTTGGCAAGCTCTTTTTCCATCGAGCCGGCAATAAGCGGATACTGGCCTATTTCACGCAGGTACATCTGGATGGAATCGTAGGACGAATCGCTTCTCGAGTAAGCGTATTTCTTGCCTGTCTCTTCTTCCGGAATCTCCAGTAATCCCCCGCCTTCAAGAATGTCGATGCCCAGGGTATGGAGCTTCTCATAAAGCTCGTCGAGGAAAATGATGTCATTTTCAATAGCCGGGAATTCCTTAAGGATTTCATCATAAGTGACGAAGCCTCGCTCTTTGCCACGGGTAATCAGCCGCTCGGTCTTCAAAGCGAGGTCAATATTCTTCTTTGTCATCCTTACTTTCTTCAGTCCGCTTTTTTTCTTGCCAGCCTTTCTCTTTCCCCTCTTTCCCGACGTTTTCAGTCGGGATCCCGACTTCGCTTGAGGCGAGCGTCGGGATTTATTCTTTTGTTTTCTACTCTTTTTCATTAAAAATTATTTGTTTATTTTACAACACATTTTCTTCGAGCGCCCGCATTTTCTTGTGTAGAATGCTTATCTTTTTGGTCAGTTCCCGGACCTTCCAATGTTCTTTAGACGTTTCAGCTTTAGCCAATAATACCGAGAGATTTGAAAGCTCATCCTTGAGAAATTCATGGTCAAGATGATTCTTAAGCTCCGCCTCTTCTTTCTTCAAGTCTGGCGAGGCTGGCTGTTCCTTAAGCCACAAAAGTACTTCCGCCAATCGTTCTTCCAACATTTCCCTCCTGCTCTTTTTTTCAACCACCTCAATCTTCTTCGCATCAAGGTCAGACCTTTGGAATTCATATTTAAGGTCTGACCTTTTAACTCTCTTCAAATCTTCCCATATCACATCTTCTTTAATGCCCGTTTTTTTGGATATCAAAGAAATGAAATGAGACCGTTCAATGGAACTCTTGAGTAAGGCGATAAGAGGAAGTATTTTTCTTTCTATCACCCTGCCTAATTTTCTTTTATCTTTTTCCTCTTCAATCGCGCGGTTGAGGAAGTGCTCTATGGCCGGAAGCGATTGCCGCAGTATTTCCTTCCACTCCTGTGGTTCCTTGCTTGCAACCTCGGCCGGGTCAAGGCCTTTAGGCAAGCTTGCAATCTTTACCTCAAGACCGATGGAGAACGCTAGTTCAGCTGATTTCTCGGCCGCTTTTTCTCCGGCGGTATCTCCGTCGAAGGCGAGTATTATTCTGGAAGAAAAGCGCTTCAGGCGCTCCAGATGCGTTTGGGTAAAGGCGGTGCCGCTTGAAGCTACGGTATTATCGACGCCCGCTTGATGCGAGAGCACCAAGTCCATCTGTCCCTCCACTAAAACCGCGTAATCTTTCCGTCTAATCTTATCCTTGGCTTTATCCAGACCGTAAAGCACTTCATGCTTGGTAAATACGGCGGTGTCGGGACTATTAAGATATTTCGGTTCACTATCCTTAGATAGTGCCCGGCCGGAGAATGCGATGATACGGCTACCGGCATCGGATAAGGGGAAGATTATGCGGTCGCGAAAGACATCGTAAGGAGACTTGCCCAAGCCCGCTCCCGCGGGCTTGGCCAGCCCGGCCTTGAGAAGCAGTTCTTCCGGATAGCTCATTTCTCTAAGATAGGTGTAGAGAGAAAGCCATTCCGCCGGAGCATAGCCTATTTTCCACTCTTTTATCGATGCCTCATTTATCCCCCGCGACAAGACGTAATCACGGGCCGGCTTATTTTTATCCAGTTCCATTTCAAAGAACTTTGAGGCATCCGTGAGCACTTCAAGAATCTTTTCTTTCTCCGTCTTTTGCGCTCTGCTTTCAGAAGTTGATTTCTTCAGTTCAACTCCGGCCTTCTCTGCTAAAAGCTTCAAGGCTTCGCGGAATTCAAGACCTTCGACCTCTTCCACGAAAGAGAAAATATCTCCTTTGGCCCCGCAACCGAAACAATAATAGCTCTGTCGCGAAGGCGAGACGAAGAATGAGGGGGTTTTTTCGTTGTGGAACGGGCAACGCGCCTTGAAACTCTGACCGGCCTTTTCAAGCTTGACGTAGCTTCCCACCACTTCGGCTATATCTAGCCGGTCTTTGATTGTTTCGATATCGCCTCCCATATCAATTTTTCCTTATATCCCCCTTTGAAGCTGGTACCAGCCGGTATCAGGCGGCCGATAATGACATTTTCCTTAAGGCCGATAAGAGCGTCTTCCACTCCCTTGATGGCGGCCTGGATTAAAACGCGAGGCGTATGCTGGAATGAGGCGGCAGAGAGGAAGCTCGCCCGCGAGAGCGAAACTTCGGTAATACCCATGATAACCGGGTCCGCCTTAGCTTCCTCCAATCCCTTCTCTCTTAAAAGATTATTGGTTTCAACAAAGTCGGAGACTTCGATAACATCGCCCCTGGTAAAGTGGCTATCTCCGGCGGCGCGAACCTTGCGGCGGGAAAACATCTGGCGAACAATGAGTTCTATATGCTTATGAGAAACCGCCGCGCCCTGTAATTCATAAAGCTTGGAAACTTCATGAATGATGTAATTCTCCGTCTTTTCGCGGCCGGCGTAGCGGAAGAGTTCATCAAGGTCTACCGAACCGTCAGTCAAGATGTCCCCCTTTGAAACTTTCTGCCCTACCCGCACCAGAATAGCTCTTAAGGTTGAGATGGTGTATTCGTTGTCGAGTTTCCCCGCCTGCCGGGCCCTGGCGGGCAGGTTTCCCTTAATCTCGCCGTGTTCCGGCGCAACCACGATAAGACGGTCGTTATTCATCGATTTAATTTCCGTTACCAGGCCGTCAAGATGAGAGATTATTGCCGGATTCTTGGGCTTGCGCTTTTCGAAGATTTCCTCCACGCGCGGGAGGCCGGCGGTAATGTCCCCGGCGGCGGAAGCCACTCCCCCGGCATGGAAAGTGCGCATCGTAAGCTGGGTACCCGGCTCGCCGATGGCTTGCGCGGCCACCGTGCCGACGGCCTCGCCAAGTTCAATCACTTTATTGTTACCCAGGTCCGTGCCATAGCACTTGACGCAAATACCATGGATTGATTTGCAAGCCAGAGGCGAGCGGACGGTAGCAGATTCCACATCTGATTTGTCGATTGTTTCGGCATCCGATTTGGTGATAAAATGCCCGCGCTTGAAGATAACGACCCCCTCCGCCTCCCCCTTAGCAGGGGGAGTGATTAAATCAGTTGCTAGGAAACGACCTTTCACGTTCCGGGAGAGCGGTATCTCGATGCCGGAAGCGGTCTTTTTATGTATGACGGTTCCTTCTTTGGCGCCGCAATCATCCTCCGTTACTATTTCATCCTGCGCGACATCGAAAAGCCTGCGGGTAAGATAGCCGGCTTTGGCGGTATTCAAAGCGGTGTCGATCAAACCCTTGCGGCTGCCGTGAGTGGTAATGAAGTATTCGAGCGGCGTGAGACCTTCTTTATAACAAGAGAGTATTGGAAATTCCAGGGAATCGCCGGAAACATTGGCAATAACGCCTTTCATTCCGGCCATTTGATTAAGATTGCCGAAGGAACCGCGAGCTTCGGAATAGGTCATGTCGTATACCGAATCTTTTATGCCTAAAGTACCGGGAATAAGCTTCTCCACTTCGCCCTTTACGCCCTGCCAGATTTCGACCGAACGGGCAATGCGCTCGCCTTCGGAAAGAAGGCCTTCTTGATATTGGCTGATGACTTCGGCCACCGCCTTGCGGCCTTTTTCTATTATTGATTTCTTTCCTTCCGGAATTTTGACGTCTCCCAGCCCCCAAGTTACTCCGGAGAAAGTGGCGTAGCGGAAGCCGAAATTTTTGATTTTATCCATGATGGCGGGGATATTCTCGATGCCGTAGCGCTCAATGAGATTATCGACGAGTTCGGACATCTTTTTCCTCGACATTTCGTGATTAAGGAACGGGTAATCCTTGGGAAGAATGCCGTTGAAGAGTAGCCGTCCGACCGTGGTCTCGAAAGTCTTGCCGTCAAAATGCTTGTATCTTTCGGTGTCGGTTGGCAGAACGTGGATTTTGGCGCGAAGACTAACTACGCCGAATTCGTAGGCGGTGATGGCGCTGTTCGGGCTCGAATAATATCGACCCTCGCCGCGCTCGCCCGAGATGGCTCGAGTCATCCAGAAGCTTCCCAGAACAATATCGAGGAGCTTTGCCGAAACTACCGGTTCGCCATTCCCCGGCTTCAAAATGTTTCTGTCGGCGGCCATGACCAGGCGTGCTTCGGCCTGGGCTTCTTCGGAAAGCGGCACATGGACAGCCATCTGGTCGCCGTCAAAATCGGCGTTGAAGGCGGTGCAGACCAGAGGATGGAGCTGGATGGCATTGCCCTCGATAAGAACCGGCTGGAATGCCTGGATGCCCAGGCGGTGAAGAGTCGGAGCGCGATTTAAGAGCACGTACTTGCCACGGATAACTTCTTCGAGAATGGCCCAGACTTCTGGAATAGCATCCTCAATCAGGCGGCGGGCTCCCGGGATATTGAAAGAAAGTTCCCTTTTCAACAGTTCCGAGATGATAAACGGCTTGAAGAGCTCGAGGGCCATGTGCTTCGGCAGGCCGCACTGATGAAGCTTCAAATCAGGGCCGACCACGATGACCGAACGGCCCGAATAGTCGACGCGCTTGCCTAAAAGATTCTGGCGGAAGAGCCCGCGCTTGCCCTTGAGATTGTCAGAAAGGGATTTAAGGGGGCGGCGTTGGGACTGGTTGCCCGCAGTGGAGGAATGCCTGATGGTATTGTCGATAAGCGCGTCGACTGCTTCCTGAAGAATTCTTTTTTCATTTCGGAGAATAACGTCCGGAGCGTTGATTTCCTTTAATTTTTTGAGGCGATTGTTGCGGTTAATGACGCGGCGATACAAATCGTTTACGTCTGAAGTGGCATAGCGGCCGCCGTCAAGCGGAACCATGGGACGGATGGCCGGAGGAATGACCGGAATGCGCGAGAGGAACATCCACTCCGGACGAATACTTGCATTAATCATCCATTGAATAGTAGATATGCGCTTATTGAGGCGCGGAATCTCGGTAGAAGGCGCGTTCTCGAATTCCGCTTCCAATTCTTTGAGAAGCTTGCTGAGATCGATTTTTTTAAGGATATCGTAAATAGCTTCCGCGCCGATGCCGGCTTCAAAAATGGTCGGGTATTTAACGCTTGAACGGTGGTATTCGACTTCGTTCAATACTTTTCCTGGCACGAGCGCTTCGATGTCACGCCTGGTGGCCAAAGCGAGCTCTTTTAACGCCAGTTTGCTCTTCTCGTCCTGAAGCACTTTGGATTTGGACTTGAATTCGGAATCAAGGTCTTTAAGCACCCGCGCTTTTTCCTCCTCGGAGACTGATGTCACTATATAGCCGGCGAAATAAATGACTTTTTCCAAATCTGAAACTGGAATACCCATGACAAGTGAAATTCTCGACGGCACATTCTTCAAAAACCAAATATGGGAAACCGGGCTGGCCAGTTCGATGTGACCCATGCGCTCGCGGCGCACGATAGAGCGCGTGATTTCGACGCCGCATTTTTCGCAGACAATGCCCTTATAGCGGATGCCGCGGTATTTGCCGCAATAGCATTCAAAATCCTTGTCCGGACCAAAAATTTTCTCATCGAAAAGACCGTTCCTCTCGCTTCGTTGAGTGCGGTAATTGATGGTTTCCGGCTTGGTAACCTCGCCGTGAGACCATTCCTTGATGCGCTCGGGGGAAGCGAGCTTGATGGAGATGGCTTCGAATTGGTCGGTCTCCGCTCCAGGGTTTTTGTAGTTGCTATTCATCTTTTTCTTTTTTAATTCCACATCAAGCGCGAGACCCCGCAAATTATTCAAAAGCACGTTGAAAGAGGCGGGCAGATGCGGCTCGGGAATCTTTTCCCCCTTGACGATGGCATCGAAGGCCGCGGAGCGCCCCAGAATATCATCGGATTTTATGGTAAGCATTTCTCGGAGAGTATAAGACGCGCCATGGCCAAGAAGCGCCCATACTTCCATTTCGCCGAAACGCTGGCCGCCGTTCTGGGCCTTGCCGCCCAATGGCTGCTGGGTAATGAGCGAGTACGGGCCGATGGAGCGCATGTGTATCTTGTCCTCGACCATGTGGTGAAGCTTCATAATATACATGTAGCCGATGGCGATATCCTGGTCGAAGGCCTCGCCAGTGCGACCATCGAATAGTTTTACCTTGCCAGTATCGCTCTTGCCGGCCTTAACCAATTCTTCTTTGATTTCCTCTTCAGAGGCACCCGCGAAAGGCGGCACCACGGCCTGATAATTCAATGTGTACGCCGCGAGCCCGAGATGCATTTCTAGAATCTGGCCTAAATTCATGCGGGAAGGCACGCCGAGAGGAGTGAGAATTACGTCAATCGGCGTACCATCAGCCATGTAAGGCATATCTTCAGCGGGAAGAATTCTCGAAATTACTCCCTTGTTGCCGTGGCGGCCTGCTAGTTTGTCTCCGACGGAGACATTTCTCAACTGGGCTACTTGGACATGTATCTGCTTCAAGATGCCGGAGTCGAGCTTATCGCCTTTCTCTCGGGAAAAGACTTGCACCGAGATGACTCGTCCGCGCTGGCCGCTCTCCATGCGCTTGGAAGTATCTTTGACATCACGGGCTTTCTCGCCGAATAGAGAGCGCAACAGGCGTTCTTCCGGAGTAAGTTGAGATTCGCCCTTTGGGGTAATCTTGCCGACTAAGATATCGCCTGGACGCACCTCCGCCCCTACGCGTACAATGCCGTCTTCGGCCAGATTCTTCAACTTCGACTCTCCCACATTCGGGATGTCGCAGGTGGTCATCTCTGGACCAAGCTTGGTATCGCGTACATTGATAGTGAATTCTCTGATATCTATCGAGGTAAACTTACTCTTCTCCACCAAGCGTTCCGATATGATGATGGCGTCTTCGTAGTTGGCGCCGGACCAGCTCATAAACGCGACTAAGACATTCTGTCCTATAGCCATCTGTCCGCCCGCCGAGGACGAGGTGTCCGCTAGCACCGCGCCGCTTTTCACTTTTTGGCCCAATTCCACTGAAGGACGCTGGTGAAAGGCGGTGAAGCCGTTAGTCATCGAGAAATTTACCAGCGGGAACTTATGCTCTTTGCCGCGTCCGTCTTTGACCGTTACTGATTTGGCATCCACTCCGGAAACGGTGCCGTCAACGTCAGAGAAAACGATCCGGCCCGTGTCTCGGATAGCCACCTCTTCAATGCCTGTTGAGACCAGGGGTGCTTCGGGGATGACGCAGGGCGTCGCCTGCTTCTGCATATTCGAGCCCATGAGCGCGCGGTTAGCATCATCGTGGTTAAGGAAAGGAATCATCGAGGTGACAATGGAGAAAGCCTGATTGGTAGCCACGTCGATAAAATGGACTTGATTGCGCGGCACTGTGGCGGGCGTGCCTTTGTGTCTAACTTCTACTATTTCCGGAACTAAGAAATCGTCCTCGACCGGGGTAGCGGCATGGGTGATATTGAAATGCTCTTCTTCCAAAGCATTGAGATACTTTATCTCCCCCGTTATCTTACCTTCTGAAACTGCAGCGTAAGGGGTTTCTATCATGCCGAAGTCATTGACCCTAGCGTAAGAAGCCAAGCGGAGAATAAGACCGATGTTCGGGCCTTCGGGGGTCTGTATTGGGCAAAGGCGTCCGTAGTGGCTGGGATGGACATCGCGGACTTCGTAGCCGGCTCGGGCGCGGCTGAGTCCGCCGGGACCTAAGGCGGAGACAGTGCGCAGATGCTCGAGCTCTTCTAGGGCGTTGGTCTGCTGCATGAACTGCGAGAGCTGATTGGTAGTGAAAAATTCTTTCATTCTGGCTTGCAAGGGCTTTGGTGAGATGAATTGAACCGGCAGCGTTACATCGGTATCTATAGTCGACATCCTGTTTTGGATATTTCTCTTTATCTGAGCCATGCCGACGCGGACTTTCTGCTGGAAGAGTTCACCGACAAAGCGCACGCGGCGGGAGCCCAGGTGGTCAATATCGTCCTCCAAGGAACCTGGGGTGGAATTGAGATGAATGATGTGCGAAATTATCAAGACAAAGTCATTGAGAGAGGGGGTTCGGCGCTCAATCTCCTTTGCGCTTTCCTTTATGCCGAAACGGTTGTTGAAGCGGAAACGGCCAACGCGAGAGAGGTCGTAGCGTTCCTTGTCGAAGATGGAGCGCACGAACTCGCGCGCATTTTCGGCCGCGGCTAAATCGCCGTCGCGTAGACGGCGATGTATCTCAATAGCAGCTTCGTCTACGGAAGTGGTGTGGTCCTTGGCAAAAGTCTTTTCAAGATAATGTTTTGCTTCTGGTACAGCGCTGAAAAGGTTTGAAATCTTATCGTTCGATACCACGCCGAAAGCGCGCAGAAGCGTCGTGACCGGAAACTTTCTCTTGCGGTCAATTCGCACGTATATGGTGCCGTCGTGATCAGTTTCCATCTCTATCCAAGCTCCCCGGCCAGGAATAATCTTGGCCCCAAAGGTTTTCTTGCCCTTCAATTCCTGGGCGGTAAAGGAGACGCCGGTCGAACGGGCAAGTTGCGGCACAACCACGCGCTCGATGCCGGAAATAATGAAGGTGCCGTGGGAAGTCATGAGCGGCATATCGGCCATGAAGATTTCCTGCTCCTTCTCCGTCTTCATAATGAGGTTCTTTAGGCGGACGCGTACTTTCAAAGGCGCTTCGTAAGAAAGCTTTCTCTCTTTGGCAGTGTATTCGTCGAACTTCGGCTCGGCAAGTTCGAAACTTACGAAGTCGAGCTGGAATTTCCTTTCCGAAAAATCCTTAATGGATGAAAACTCATCGAAAACTTCTTTGAGCCCTTTTTCAATGAGCCATTTGAACGAATTGACCTGTGAGATTACCAGGTTGGGTGTCTTGGTTAATGGCTTCCTAAAACGTCCGAAATATTTTTTGGGCAATGATTCTTTTTGAGTTGATTTTTGAGTGGTGGATGTCTCCATAAGCAAAAAAATTCAAAACACGCCGTTTGCTTGTCGTGCTTCCTAAGAAATAATTTGTATTAATAGCCCTAACTAACCCCAGGCCTTAACTCAATCGTTGTGCGCTATCCTATACCCGCCCCTATTTCTTGTCAACCCCCTTCTTCCACTCTTCAATCTTAGCGGTGTGGCCAGACAAGAGAATCTTGGGGACTCTGTAGGATTTGCCTTTGTGTTTAAAGACTTCCGGACGGGTGTAGATTTCTGAACCGGAGATGTGGCGCTCTTCGAGAGAATTGAAATTGCCGAGCACGCCCCGGACCTGCCGGGAGATAACATCTATAAGAAACATGGCCGGTAACTCCCCTCCCGTAAGTACGAACGGTCCGACCGAGATTTCATCCATCCGGAACACCTTTTTGACACGAGCATCTATTCCTTCGTATCGGCCACACATTAAAATAATATTTTTATATTTCTTAGCAGTTTTTTTAGCATAGTCATTGGTAAATTGCTTACCTCCAGGAGATAAAAATATTATTTTGGTGGATTTAGGATTTAGGATTCTGGATTTAGGAATGGCTTTATTCTTAAATCTTGAATCCTGAATCTTACTTCTGCGAAGCGCAGCTTCGATAGCCCGGATGACCGGCTCTGCTTCTATCACAAGTCCCGGCCCGCCGCCGTAAGGTGGCCTGTCCACCCTTTTCCACTTATTTTTCACAAAATCCCTCGGATTGTAGAAAGAAACCTTTAGCTTTCTGTCTTCAATAGCGCGCTTCAAAATTGACTCGCCAAGATAAGAGTCAAAGGCCTTTGGGAATAAGGTCACAATATGGAAGTGCATCTATTTACTATTTACTAACTACTATTCCAAATTCAAATCCTCCATCGCCTCATCGAGAGTCTTCCCGGCGTGTGGAGCGGAGGTGGCGCGGCGGTCGCGCCACATGCCGCCAGCAGGGCCCGCCGGTTCATTTATCTTCAAATTAATGCGGGCATTGTTCTTCATCCCTACTACGCGCAGGAGTATGCGGACCGCCTTAGCCGTATTGCCGCTCCGGCCTATTACCTTGCCCATATCCTCGGGGTTTACGTCGAGAGTCATGAGAACCCCCATTTCATCTACCGTTCTCTTTATCTTCACATCTTCGGGGTGGGAAACCAGCGCTTTTACAACATATTCAAGGAATTGTACGTCATCCATATCTTTATTCGTTAAGGATAAACTGAAATCTACTGTGCTTGTACTACCGGGTCCGTCTTGATTATATCACTTTTAGCGACCTTAGAAACATGAACTTTCTTGCCTTTAATTATCTTGTGTTTGATTAAGAGATTATTGACGCTGGGAGTAAGTCCCACACCCTGGGAAAGCCAGTATTGTATGCGCTCGGCATTGAATTTTTCGGTAGTTTTCCTGGGGTCGTAAGAGCCCAAGGTCTCCGTGAAGCGTCCGCTCTTGGTCGAGTTCTTAGAATCGGTCAAAACTAGCCGGAAAGACGGCTCGTGCTTCCTCCCTACCCTCTGCAACCTAATTTTTAGCATTGCAATAGATTAACAATAATCTATGTTTAAGTAAAGATACGAAATAAGAACGCTATAGCGTTCTTATTTCGTATTAAGTATTGGAAGATAATATTTATACAAAAACACCCCGCCGAACCACTCGCCGGTTCGGCGGGGTATTAGAGGGGTGCAGAACTACAATTTGTACTCCATCAGGCAGAAGCGTCCGACCTTGCCTTTGAAGGTCTCGAGGCAACCCAGTCCTTCGCAGAACTTGGCCGCCGCGTCAATCATCGGGCTCGGATTACCCATGAGGAAATCGAGGCCGAGACGGGTGATATTGCTCTCCGTGACCTCGTTGCCGCCGCCGTTGAGGATGCGCATGCGAGCGCGCAGACTTTTCTTATCGAGAGATATCTCGACTAGCATCGGATTCATCTCTCCGATGGGCATGCGGACGACGAGGTCCGCGTACCGGATGAGATTCATCTGACCCGAACTTTTCCACGCATCGTCGATTGCGCTCCGTAGGAAGTTCCCGATGCGACGGAGCTTGTCCGCCTTTTCATCAAACTCCTTGAGACTGTCGAGAAGCTGGTCGAACCGACGGTCGATTTGCTGTGTACTCATACTCACTCCTCACTCCACGGCTGGAGGCCCTGTCGGGGTGGATTGCGGTGTAGGCCCCGCAATCTGTTAATGAAAAGAACTTTTGCCTACTATTTAAGTCTATCACATTTAGTATTAAAAGTCAATGGTTCGTGGACACCGAGTGTCCACATGAAAATACCTTTATTTATAGCTCTTTTTCGGCTTCTAAAAATTCTTCTAAGTCGCCACTTAAAACTTTCTCAACTTGAGCGGTTTCGACATTAGTTCTATGATCCTTGACCATTTTGTATGGGTGCAAAATATAAGAGCGAATTTGGTTTCCCCATTCTATCTGGGTGGTTTTCGAGATATACATTCCCTTCTCTTTCGCCACCCGTTCTTCTTCTCTCAATTTATATAATTTAGCTTCTAACATGGCGAGTGCTTTTTCCTTATTCTGGGCTTGGCTTCGTTCGGATTCGACGTGTACTGCGAGATTGGTCGGGATATGCACCAGTCGCACGGCAGTCTCGCGCTTGTTTACATTCTGGCCGCCCGGACCACTCGCTCTGGAAAGTTCCACCCTTATCTCTTCCGGCGGGATTTTTACTTCTCCCAATTTTTCAAACTTTGGTATCACTTCCACCATGGAGAATGAGGTGTGGCGTTTAGCGGACGCATTGAATGGCGAGATGCGCACCAGGCGGTGCACGCCTGATTCGTTCTTTAACGCTCCGTAGATATTCTCTCCATTAATTTCAAGAGTTATATTTCGGTATCCGCCGTGATCATTCTTATTTTTATGAAGTACCGAATAACCCCATTTCTTCTGGCCGAAGAATTTCAAATACATTTCCAAAAGGATGCGGGAGAAATCTTCTGCGTCATCTCCTCCCGCACCGGAGAATATAGTCATAACTGCCCCGCCCCGGTCATACTTCCCCACTCCTCCAAGCTCATCCTTTAGCCCCTGCAGTTCACGGACGGTAGCTTGAGCGATATCGCGGTCAGCCCAAAATTCCGCAGAACCCATGCGCTCCTCGATTGCCTTAATCTTTTCCTCTAATTCTTCTTTAGTGGCCATGAGCCGACCCGGGGAATTGAACCCCGAACCTACGGTTTACGATACCGTTGCTCTACCTTTGAGCTAGGTCGGCGACTAAGTAGCAGTCTTAATATACCCGTCTTTAATAATTTTTTCTATATAGTCTCTTCTCTTAAGTTTTTTAAGCTTTCTTTCTATTTTTCGAGCTTCACTTAAAGTTTTATATTCTTGTTTAAATATGAGATTTACTTTCCCCAAACGCTTAGTTGATGGAGTAAAACCACCCATATGATGAGTTATCCTTTTCTCAATATTTTCAGTGCTTCCAATGTAATATTTTCCTGAAGAAGTTTTTAGAATATATACGAATGGCATAGGTCTGAGTCCCGACGAAGCAAAGCTTGTCGGGATCCCGACCTACGTAGTAGCGTCGGGGCTAAGGTGGCGTATTGCCACTATATTACCAAAATTACGCAGGGATAAAATCATGGTAGAAATAGCCAGAAGAAAAAGCAATTGTACCAAGAAGGTAGTATTGGAAAACGCTATCATTAAATAGCGGTAGAAATTGCCTGAATTAGACATATTGGCCAAGACAGACGGCACTGAAACGAAGATGGACATCGTTGCCGCAATGATTAAAAAGATAGCTACCTCTGCCATAAACGGCTTCCGCCAGCTGGCGGAGAGTTTACGCACAGCATAGAGTACATAAACTCCGAACATAATTTGTTTTTTCATAGACGTTAATTTCATATTATTTTGACAGCAACCTCTTTGAATTGTTTCTTGGCGCGATGGAGGCCCGACTTCACCGCCGAGAGCGAAACTTGCTCTATGTCCGCTATTTCCTGATAACTTTTATCTTCCAGAAAGTATAGAGACAGGAGCCGAGAGAGCTTTGCCGGCAAGCGAGCGAGAATCGAATGCACCAGAGAGAATTCTTCGTTTCCTATATCTTTATCTCTACTGCCGAATTCATCTACGTCTCTAAGTTCTACCTGCTTCTTGGAAAGATACGTATAGCAAGTGTTCACAAGAATCCTATAAGCCCAGGAACTGAAGCTTGCCCCCACCTTCTCTTCGAACCTTGGCCCGTTCTTATAAATCTT
>JBBUBT010000004.1:0-4059 GCA_038058135.1 Patescibacteria group bacterium | reverse complement strand
ATCAAAATTCTCGCCCCCTGCCAAGGGGGAGATGTCGCAGACAGAGGGGGTCAGAGTTATCGAACGACTACTTTATAGATTTCCTGAAATTGTCGAAAGGGCTGGCAAAGAATACGCGCCCAACTACATTACAACTTATCTCACAGAACTGGCTTCCGCGTTCAATAACTTCTACGCTCAAGAGCAGATTGTCGGCAATAATTATCGTGTGGCAATTACTCAAGCTTTCAAAAATGTGATGAAAAATGGACTCGATATCCTCGGTATTCCCGCTCCCGAACGAATGTAAAAGATGTTAAGATAGGCCCTATATGGCCGAAAAGTCCGAAAGAGCTCAAAGAGAAGAGAAAATTCTCCAGTTCTGGAAAGAGAACAAGATTTTCGAGAAAACTCTCGAGAAAAAAGCTCCGAAAGGGGAATTTGTATTCTACGACGGGCCTCCTTTTGCTACCGGTCTTCCTCATGCCGGAAGCCTGCTTTCTTCTGTGATTAAAGATGTCATCCCGCGCTACAAAACTATGCGCGGCTACCATGTGCGCAGAAGGTGGGGGTGGGATTGCCACGGTCTGCCGATTGAGAACATGATAGAAAAGGAACTAGGGCTTAAGGATAAAAAGGAAATCGAAAATAAAATCGGCATCAAAGCGTTTAACGAAGCCTGCCGCTCCTCGGTACTTCGCTACGCCCACGAGTGGAAGCGTTATGTGGAGCGCGTAGGCAGATGGGTCGAATACGATAATGCCTACAAAACGATGGATAACACTTACATCGAGAGTGTCTGGCGTGCGCTTAAAGAGATAAATGATAAGAATCTCTTGTACGAAGGTAAAAAAGTTCTTCTATACTGTCCGCATTGCGAAACTCCTATCGCTAAAGCTGAAGTCGCGATGGATAACAGTTATAAGGATGTTACGGAAGAAGCGGTATATGTGAAATTTAAGCTCAAAGCTTATCCAAACGCGTATTTCTTGGCTTGGACTACCACCCCTTGGACCTTACCGGGCAACGTCGCCTTGGCGGTAGGAAAAGATATTGATTATGTTGAAATAAAGATGGGCGATGAAATTCTGGCGCTTGCCAAAGACCGCCTCTCCATAATCTCCGAACCATACGAAATTATCGCGGAACACAAGGGAAGCGAGATGGTTGGCATGGAATATGAGCCCCTCTTTAATATCTTTGGCATAAAACAGAGCGGGGAAAAAGCTTTTTATGTTGCCGAAGCTGATTTTGTAAATACGGAAGAAGGCACGGGCATAGTTCATACCGCAGTTCTATATGGCGAGGATGATTATGGTTTAGGGCTTAAACTTAATTTGCCAATGGTGCAGATGCTTGATTCGGCCGGACATTTCAATGATAACAGTCCGGAGTTTATAAGAGGCCAATATTTTAAAAAGGCTGAGAGGATAATAAAGGAAGATCTCCAGACCAGGAATCTTTTATTCAAGAAAGAAAATCATACCCACTCGTATCCGCATTGCCACCGTTGCGGCACGGCGCTTCTCTACAATGCTATCTCATCGTGGTTTATCAATATTCAAAAGATTAAAGGAAGGATGATTGAATTGAACGAGAAGATGAACTGGATTCCGGAACACTTAAAGCACGGCCGGTTCTTAAATATTGTCAAGAATGCTCCTGACTGGACCATCTCCCGTAATCGCTACTGGGCAGCCCCTTTGCCTATCTGGAAGGATGATGCAGGCAAGGTTTTCATTATAGGCTCTTTGGATGAACTGAAAGAGCTTACGAAGAAATCAGGCAACAAATATTTCGCCATGCGGCATGGAGAGGGAGAGCATAATATAAGCGGAATTGCGGCGTCACGCATAGATTCTCCGGTTCATCTTACCGAAAATGGCAAACTTAATACAGAAGCAGCGGCAGAAAAGCTTTCTGATAAAAAAATAGATTTTATTTATGCGTCTCCGCTACTTCGTACAAAAGAAACTGCAGAGATAGTCGCGAAAAAACTTGGCATATCAAGTGACGAGGTCGTCTTTGACAAACGTCTAAAGGAAATAGATGTTGGAGGACGCGAAGGTAAAAAATTCTCGTTTATAGATTTTTTCCAGAATCTGAAAAGTTTTGATGAAAAGATTGACAATGGCGAGTCTCCCAAGGATGTCAGAAGAAGAGTGGCAAAGTTCTTCTATGAAATAGAAGAAAAACACAAAGGAAAAAATGTTTTAATTGTTACTCACGGCATATTCTTCGAAATCATTGAGAGTATTTTGAACGGCATGGACGATAAACAGTCTTTAATCCATTTAAAACAAATTCTAGCCAGAGTTTCTACAGGTAAAGTCAAGGCGTATGAATTTGTTCCATTACCTCACAATGAAAATTACGAGCTGGATTTGCACAGGCCTTATATAGACGAGATCAAGCTAGAAAAAGACGGTAAAAAGATCAAGAGAATTCCGGAAGTAATCGATGGCTGGGTAGAGTCGGCTTCAATGCCCTTTGCTGAGTATCATTATCCGTTCGAAAATAAGAAGGAGTTTGAGGCGCGTTTCCCCGGGGATTTCGTGGCGGAATACATTGCCCAGACCCGTACCTGGTTCTACTACAGCCACGCGGTGGCTGTGGCGCTCTTCAACAATATCTCTTTCAAAAATGTGGTCACTACCGGCAATGTCCTGGCGGCCGACGGGTCGAAAATGAGCAAGTCCAAGGGGAATTACACGGACCCGCTTATTCTACTAGACACTATAGGAGCGGACGCCTTTCGCTATTACTTAATGTCCTCTGTCGTCATGCAGGCAGAAGATATGTTCTTTAAGGATGAGAAAATCAAAGAAATTCATAATCGATTGATTAATATTCTGGCCAACTCTTTCAATTTCTACGAACTTTACGCTGACAGCACTCCCGCCAAAGATAATAGTGACAATGTGCTTGATCGCTGGATCGTTGCGCGATTAAATCAGCTGGCAGGAGATGTGACTTCTGGCATGGAAACTTACGATATGGTGCAGGCCACTCGTCCCATGCGTGATTTTGTAACAGATCTCTCCGCTTGGTACATAAGGCGATCTCGAGACAGGTTTAAGAATAATGACAAAGAAGCCTTAGCAACAGCTAGGCATGTATTTCTTGAATTATCGAAGTTTATCGCTCCGGTAGTGCCGTTTATCGCGGAAGAAATTTATCAAAAAGTAAAAAACGAAAAAGATCCAGAGAGCGTGCATCTTGCCGCATGGCCGCCCGCATCCATATTTAGTCGCCTACCCCTGCTAAGGGGGAGGGAGGAGGGGGTCATTGAAAAAATGAAGGAGACGAGAAAAATTGTCACACTCGCTCTAGAGCAGCGCCATAAAGCCAATATTAAAGTCCGCCAGCCGTTGTTGGATTTAAGATTAAAGATTCAAGATTTAGGAAAGGAATACTTAGAGATAATCAAAGACGAAATTAACGTCAAGCAAATAATAATCGACCCAGGACTCCAAAATGAGGTTGAACTTAATACAAGCCTCACACTGGAATTAATTGAAGAAGGAAAGGTAAGAGATGTCATAAGAGCTATTCAAGATTGGCGAAAAGAGCAAGGTCTGAAACCCAGGCAGTCTGCCCAGTATCCTGTTCCAGAATCAGATAAGGCATTTATTGCAAAACATAAAGAAGAAATTTCCCGTATTACAAATGTAGAATTCATAAATCTTAAATCATAAATCCTAAATCTAATTTGTCTTATCACATCTACACAACTAAGGGCCTCACGCTCTCGGAGCGGCCGGTGAGGGAAGCCGATAGGATTTATTCCATTCTTACCCGTGACTTGGGGCTTGTGCGCGCTACCGCCCTTGGCGTGAGGAAGGAGAATTCTAAACTGCGCGGGTCCATAGAGCCCGTCTCCCTTTCCAACATTTCTCTTGTCCGCGGCAAAGAACATTGGCGGCTCACTTCGGCCGAGGTTATAAAAAGATTTAAAAAAACGAAACCCTTGGCGCTCCTCGAGCAGCTTGTCGTCGGAGAATCAGCCCACCCTGAACTCTTCGATGCCGTAGAAAAATATTTAGAATCGGATGAAATCACTTTGGTCTCGCAAATTCT
>JBBUBT010000003.1:0-2009 GCA_038058135.1 Patescibacteria group bacterium | reverse complement strand
GTAGAACAGCTGGTTGCCAATCAGCTGGCGGGAGTTCGATTCTCCCTACCCGCACACTTCGACAAGTTCAGTGCAAGCTATATCACAATATTCTCTATCATCTCTACTCTCGCTTTGCGGGTCTGCATATCCATTTGTACGGTTATTAGGTCGAGTTGCCAGTCACAATCCAGTTTCTTATGTAACAAGTAGGTCTGTATGGCTCTGCTTAAGCGTTTAAGCTTCCAAGGATGCATATTATCCTCTGCCCTATAGCCAGAAGTTGCATGTGTAACACTCTTTACCTCTATAAAGCGTATAATCCCGTCTTTCCGAGTTATAATATCAATCTCGCCCCATTTCTTAAGATAATTCCTTTCTAAAATAGCAAATCCTCTTTTCTCTAGGAAATCACAGGCGATATTCTCACCGATATCGCCTAACTTTCTCTTTTCAGTTCTATTATCGTTAATCATGAAACTATTTCACATGAAACTTGAATATGAATAAATGGCTATAATTAAGGACATCAAAGACTTTATTTACTAATTATATGTCTTTTAATACACACTTTCCACACAATTATCCACAGATTGCAAATTTATGGTCTTCAAATGTTGCAAGATAAAGATTTTTTAAAAGGACACCTTTCGATAAACTCAAGGTAAACAAAAGCACCCGCGAAGGTTTTCGCAGGCGCTTAGGCGCCTGTATTCTTGCGAATTTCGGCGCATGCCAGAAGTATTCCAGAAATAGGGTATGGGCGCGTGACGCATAGACCACAAAATTAATAAAGTGAGGATCCGTCGTCTGACCCCTTGTTCGACATATTATGTCGAATTAGCCCAAAAACCAGAATTTATTCTGGCTCAAAATCGGAACGTCTTCCGCGAACAAAACTTAACTCAACGTAGAGCCAGAGGGCGCAACGTTGAGCCAGCGTCTATGCACATAGTACTACATAAAGGACATTAATTAAAATAATCTGTGGATAACTTAATTATCAAGGACAATTTTTACTGGACAATGGTCCGAGCCCATAACTTCGGGCAAGATTTCGGCTGATTTGACCTTGCCCTGCAAGGTCGGAGAGACGAAGAGATAATCAATTCTCCAGCCGACATTCCTCTCTCGCGAGTGGGCGAAGTGGCTCCACCAGGTGTAATATCCTTTGCCGCGGGTGTAGATTCTGAAAGAATCTACAAATCCAGCTTTTATAATGGCGTCTATGCCTTGGCGTTCCTCCATGGTAAAGCCCTTTTTCCCTTCATTCTCCTTAGGATGAGCCAGGTCGTCCGGAGTATGAGCTACGTTTAAGTCGCCACCGAAGATTGCGGGCTTTACCTTATTCAGTCGTTTCATATATTCCAGAAAGGCCGGGTCCCACGACTTGTGCCTAAGCACAAGTCGTGAAAGGTCATCTTTAGCATTCGGCGTATAGACGCTTACGACGTAAAAATCCTTATATTCAGCCGTTATAACGCGTCCTTCCTTCCTAGGGTCACCATAGCCGTCGCCCTTTAAGCCGTATTTGGCGGCGATATCATCCGGTAAGCCATTAGTTACCGAAATCGGCTTCTCTTTGGTAAAAATGGCCGTGCCGCTATAGCCCTTCTTCTCGGCCGAGTTCCAATATTCTTCGTATTCCGGTAAATCCACTTCTGACTGGTGTTTTTCCGCTTTTGTTTCCTGAAGCAGTAAGATATCCGGCTTATACTCTTTTATGAAAGGCAGGAAGTACCCTTTTTTATGCACCGCCCGTATGCCATTCACGTTCCAGGAGATGATGGTGGTCATATAAACTTCGTTGTGGTAGTAATGATAACAGAATAGCGCTGAATGTTCTCTAAAATGTGAGGGGAAAATGCTCTTTAAACTGATGCTTTGCATTGTGGCCGCTATCATAGGCTGCGTCCTTGCCATAGCGGTAGGGGAGAAATTGGTAGGCGCCCTCATCGTCGTCGTGGCGTTCATCATCGGCTTGGCCGTATTGCGGAATTCCAATGGCCCCAAGTCCGGCCAGAGCCGTA
>JBBUBT010000002.1:0-4197 GCA_038058135.1 Patescibacteria group bacterium | reverse complement strand
AGGAGGTTTTATGTTCACCAACGGCAAGTTTTACTGGGGGATAGCCATTTTCCTGGCGGCGGTTCTCGTTGTCTGTGTCATCGAACTGGTCTCCCCAGGCGCCATCATACCCAGTCCAAGAGAGTGGGTGCGCTAACACAAAAATCCGGCACCCGCAGAAGCGGGCGCCGGATTTTCGCATATAGGCCTTACGCCTTATTTCATATGTCCCGAAGCGAGTTTCGTCATCTCGAACATGGTGACTTCCGACTTGCCGCCGAAAATCGGCTTCATCTTGGCGTCGGCCATGATGTTTCTTTTGTTGGAAGGATTCTGAAGATTGTGTTTCTTGATGTATTCCCACATCTTCTTGACCACCTGACCTCTAGGCATCGGGCCCGAGCCCACCACCGCTTCTAGCTCTGGCGAGAGCTTCATCGGTCTGAGAAGGGCTGGATTTGCAGTTCTAGGCATAAATTGAATTAAATATGATGTAATTAAGCTTCTTAATAACCTGCCTGCCGGCAGGCCGGCTGGACAAAGGGATTATAGCATAGATAATTTGATTATGGTCAAGGTCCTGACAGCGCTCCTCATACTTGGCGCAATTCTCCTGGGTTGGAAGAATAATTGGTGGATGAGACCTCCGCCTTGTACCAAGCCCATTTCTTATGCCATCGGCTCTTTCGACCGGAGATTCGATATAAGCCAGCAAAGATTTCTTAACGCACTCGCCGAAGCCGAAGCGGTCTGGGAGAAGCCATCCAGTAAAGACCTCTTCGCTTACGCGCCAGAAAAGGCAGACATTACCATTAACCTCATATACGACTACCGCCAAGAGGCCACGGAAGAGCTGGGTCAAATAGAGAGCGGCGTGAAGGAGACCGAAGCGGATTACCGCGCACTTGAGTCGGCCTATCTTAAACTGAAGTCGGAATATGAAGGTTTGAAGGTGGTTTATGATAATGAAGTAGCCAGATTTAACGAAAAAAGCGCTGTCTACGAAGCGCATGTAAAATCATGGAACGAAAGCAATCGCACTTCCAAAAGAGATTTCGAGGCGCTTCAATCTGAACAGCGCGCTCTAGAAGAAGAAATTTCAAGAATCAAGGTAATGGAGAACGAGCTCAATCAGAAAGTGAGAGACTTGAATTCGCTCGTCGACCGCCTCAATCGCTTGGCCAAGACGCTTAATCTAAATGTCGAGCAATACAACACCATCGGCGCCTCGCGGGGCGAGACCTTTGCCGGCGGAATATATTCAAGTGGGCCGGACGGGGGGAAAATAGATATTTATGAATTCTCGAGCCATGACAAGCTCACGCGTATCCTTGCTCACGAACTGGGGCATGCCCTAGGTCTCGAGCACATTGGCGACCCCCAGGCTATCATGTATTACTTAAACGAAGGGGAAACGGGGGTGGCGGCAAAGAGCGATTTAGCCGCACTCGAGACTTTGTGTGCGGCCAAATAATTGATATAATCGCCACATGACTAAAAAAGGAATAATCATATCTTTAATAGTTCTTGTAGCGCTTGTTGCCGGTGGAGTGTTCTTGTTCAAGGACTCTCCAAAGGAAAATAAAATTGAAGAAGAAATCACGGAAACAAAAGGAGATGAAATCACGGTCTTTGGCGTAATTGCCTGCCTGCCTTACCGCATTACCGTAGCGGGCCAAGAATGCGTTAAGAGCATAAAGGGCGATGACGGCAAGGTCTATGCCCTAAACAGTCCCACCGGAGCGGAAAATGCCATGAATGAGGGCGCCAAGGTTAAGGCTATGGGCGTCTTCCAGCCAGCTGACACCTCTCTCGACGATTCAAGCTCATTCGTTTACGACGGCGTGCTAGTAGTGAGAATCTTGATGCGCCGTTAAGAACTGTTTATGGGATTTTTTAAAAACTTCATGCTGAAACAGGCCTTGAAGGCCAAGATGAAAGACGTGCCGGAAGCGCAGCGGGAACAGTTGCTCTCTGCCATGGATAAGAACCCCGACTTCTTCAAGAAAATTGGCGAAGAGGTGCAAAAAAAGGTGAAAGCGGGCCAGAGCGAGATGGCCGCGACCATGGTTGTCATGCGCGAACATCAGGCGGAGTTGCAAAGAATCATGAGAGAATAGATTTAAGATTTAGGATTTAAGAATAATGCGTAAAAAAATTTTCATTCTTTTGGGACATCCAGACGAAGATAGCTTCAATTGCACCTTAGCCGACGAGTATCAGAAAGGTGCGGAAGCGACGGGGCACGAAGTGCGGAGAATGAATTTGGGCGAGATGCAGTTCGACCCGATTCTCCGCCACGGCTACAGGACTGTCCAAGAGCTCGAGCCGGACCTCAAAGCTTTTCAAGAGAACGTGAACTGGTGCGACCATTTCGTAATCTTTTATCCCACCTGGTGGTCCACTATGCCCGCGCTTCTCAAAGGAATTTTCGACCGAGCGTGGCTGCCCGGATTTGCGTACAGATTTACAGGAAGTTTCGGTTGGAAGAAGTTGCAGAAGGGCAAGACCGCGAGAGTGGTCATCACCTCGGACAACATTCCCTTCGCCGCCTACATCCTCTTCGGCGATACGTCGAACGAAATCTCGAGAGCCATTCTCGGCTTCGCCGGCTTCAAGGTGAAAGTGAAAAAATTCGGGTATTTGAAGCATTTCGGCTCGACCGGCCGTCGCGAGCGCATCAAGCACAAGGTTTACAACTTCGGCCGCGAAGCGGAATAAATGAAAAAACGCAAACTGATTTTATTTGGACTCTGCGCTATGTATTTTGTGCCTTTTATTACCCATGCTGACATTCTTTTCTCAGATGGATTTGAATCGGATACGGAATTTTCCGGCTGGACGCAGAATGTTCTGACTGAATGGGATGTCATCAATAGTGCTTCCGGTGCTTACAGCGGTTCGAAACGCGCGCAGGTAAACGGCACTACTACAGGACAGACTTATGCCATCGTTAGAGAACAATCTGCCTCCGGTTACGAAAATATTTCTCTTTCGTTCTGGCACAAAATCAATAACGGTCTTGAATCAGACGACCACGTTCTGGTTGAATGGTCTTTGAATGGCTCAAGCTGGACTGTAGCAGAGGATTTAACCAATGCTTCTACAACCTCGGGCTATGCACAAAGTATTTTAGGTATTTCTTCAGGTGCAAATAACCAATCCGGGTTCCGCTTCCGATTCTTTGCAAATTTGGGCGCCTCAAGCGATGTGGTGAGTATTGACGATGTCGAGTTAAGCGCGACCACAATTGCGGTTGTCGAAGAACAAAGTAGCTTAGTCGGCAGCTCCCGTCCGCCGACGCCATCGCCGGCCGAATCACCTGCCACCACTGAAACCGGAGAAGTGCTCGGTATTTCTACCTTATCTTATGATGCGTATCAAGCCGAACTTAAAAAAGCTGAAATAGAGCTGATGGATATTATGCAAAAGTTTGTAATTCTCCTAAAATCAGAAATCGCCGAATATAATGTCTAAATTATCTGTAGGTATGGGGTGAACGCAAGACAACATCCCATGCTAGGCAACCCTATGCGTGACATCTCTCCGGCCAAGTGCATCCCATTTGAATTCAAGATTAGGATCCCACCTCCAAGGAAGTTGTTCGGGAATAAATAGAAACTACGTAGTATGCTTGATCGATTTATAAAAATCTTTAATACCTATTTCAGAATCTATTTCAAAAAGGATAACTACAAGAGAACTGTAAGGGAAATATTGAAGTCTAAGCCAAGACGATATTTTTACAATATTAAAATAATTACACTTCACCAACTAATTGGGTACGTAAAGGGGAAGTCCGATAAGGAGTTATCTCAGGAAAAAGATATACAAGAAATGCTCGATACATTTCCTTTGTTACTAGCGATGATAGTGGCGACTAAAGAGAAGTGGTGTATCGGTAAAATTATGGATGAAAATAATCCATTTGATATTTGCATGGCCCCAGACAAGTACATTGAAAGAAAAGAGAGTGGAAAGTGTAATATTTTTGCGGGTAGCTATATTCAAACAAAGAGAATGATGGACTACCCCTTGAGGGGGCTTACAAAGAAAGAATGGATGGAAAAACTCCAAAATTTAGTCAATGAGCATTGCAAAAGATATGACTTCGGCCATAACGGAGCACTTCATTTCTATTGTTTACCACCATTTTCAGAACAAGTAACAGTTAAGGACTTTGAATCTATTTTCAAAAGAATAAAAGTCCCCAAGAAC
>JBBUBT010000001.1:0-6695 GCA_038058135.1 Patescibacteria group bacterium | reverse complement strand
AAGAATTCCAGGCGCTCATTATGCTCGAGGCCTGATCCGCCAGCTGGCGGACGGTTCTCGTTGATATATGAGCGGTGGGTAAAAGCCTGTTTCAGAAGCCCTGGATTTTTGAATTTTAATCCTGCCTTTTTCTCGAATTCTTCGAAATTCATTTGCTTTCGGCTAATTTGGTAAGTGCCTTGGTCACGATGGGCAGAATATCATCATAGAAATTTAGGTCAAGGATGTCGGCAAGCTTAAACCAGCGGACATCATCGAGACCTCCCCTTTCCTCCTTCTTCTCCAAAGTGAGGTCCGTATACGGCGCTTCAGCCAGGAAGTAGTTGATCTCTTTTCTTATCTTACCCTTTTCGGGATGGAAAGTGGCGTAGGTATTGCTGCCTACGGGCTCTTTAATCTTTATCGGCACGCCGATTTCGAGCGGCACTTTTCTCATTAAACAATCTTCATCTTTCTCGCCTTCGTCCAAACGTCCCTTGCTAAGCGTCCAGTGACCGAAGACGTCGTGCACTAGGGCCATATAGACATCTCCTTTGTGCTTGGCATATACGACGGCACCGGCCAGCCGTTCGACCGGCAATTTATCGAAGGGCACATTGCCATACTTCTTCTTTGGCTTGGGCTGGTCGAACTTACCCGGCTCACCCATTTCTTTATAAACCGCGCCTAAGACGCCATTAATGAACTTTCCTGAAGTCTCGCCGCCGAAAGTTTTGGCAAGTTCTATTGCCTCGTTGATAGCTACCTTGGGCGGCACTTCCTTCCTATCGGCAAACAAGAGTTCGGAGAGGCCGATTCTTAAAATATTTCTATCCACGGGTGAAATTTTATCGAGTGGCCAATCAGGCGCAGCTTTCTCAATCAGGGTGTCCAAATCGCGCTTCTTCTCGAGCACGCGCTTCAAAAGCGCTTCCATGAACGGCCGGTCGTTAGAGCCCGGTGCAAACTCGGTGATGTTCCTCTCGAATATTGGATAAATTTCGGCGGGCTTCAGCTTTTCAAAATCCCATTCAAACAGGGTTTGTAAAACTATTGACCTAGATAAATGTCTCTGTGACATAAAGAACAAAAGAACTTGTTTAATATAGACGTATAAGAGTTAGCGGACATTCGCCTTCTCTTTACTCCTCGAGGCCAACTTATCGAGCTTGGCAGAAAGGTCAATGACCTTTCTGCCACGGTAAGTACCTGTTATAGACGAAAGTCGGTGGCGTAAATGAACATTGCCCGACTCATCCTTAGAGAGCGCGGGTTTCATAAGCGCGTGGTGAGAGCGCCTGTTTCTCGTATGCGACCTGGTATGCCTCATCCGTACTGTCATAACCCCAACTTTAACAGATAAAGTGAAAAGAGAAAAGCCCCTACCTGCGTTCGATGCAGGCAGGGGCTCACCCAGTAAAAATCGTTATAGGCCGAGATATTGCATTCCGGCGAGCAAGGGAGCCTGGTGCGGCGGGAATAACGGATACCTAAGACTCCTCGCCGACGCCCAATACGGTGGCGAGACTTCAACCCCGTCGTGGAGCAGAATGCCTTTGCGAAGCTCACCAGTACAATCAATACTGTTGATGAGAAACGCAAAGTAGACTCGTTCGTCAGTCTCGCTACTCCAGAATGGCATCGAGAGCTGGTAACCGAGCTTCGCCTCTTCCCAGACAACTCGGTTACAGATGTCCTCAGGCAACTCGGCGGGATAAAGCCGATTCGTTCCGCCCGGAAATCTGGTCCACCATTCGGACTTTTTGCCGTGAGAATCGGTCGAGCGGAAATCCACGAAAAGTAATTCGCGCTCACCATTGGCAGGACTGGCTTGGTGGATAAGCGCACACACCTCATAGATTGGCATATAGTTTTCTCCAACTTTTCTGTGTTTATTATAATACGTTTACTTACCGCATGTCAAATTTAAAAAGGGAAGGCCTCGACTGCTTACAGTCGAGGCCTTTGTATTACGTTGCACTTGCAATAGAACTACGACGAAACGCCAGCTTGGAGATAACGCTCGACAATCTCCAGAACGTCGCTTTCCGACAAGGACGACTCCCTGGAAGAGATGATGTAAGGCGTTCCTCCCCAGGTAAGGTCTTTGCTTCTGAGCTCCTCGACCGTAATACCTCTGGCTTTTGCTTCGGCCCGGTTGATGGCCTCCTCGAAAGCGAAGCGGTCGAAGCTGGATTGCGGCTGTTTGACGAGACTCCACTTCCGTATCAACCTGCCCTCCGAGAAGTGGCGATCGTCATAGATGACCGCGATGGGAAACCTGTGATTGGCCCAATTGCGGGCCTGATCCAGCTCTCCGCACACCTTTAGGAAAGCGAGTTCGCCATGCACCTCCGTGGGAAATTCACGGTGGTTCGGGCGACGCGCTTCTTTTTTGAGCCGCTCGAGCTCTTCGCAAGCCATCTCGCCACAGAGGATGCGGCCGACCTGGTAAACCTTGTCGGTGAGCTTTGGCCACGGTTCGTAATTCAGGCAGACGGCATTGAGCACGTCGGTGGCAAGACTGTTCCCGAAGCAGGAAGCCAAGTAAGGATGCATCTCAAGCGCGTTCTTGTAGCCGTAGCGGTCGATCGCCCCTACCCACGAAACGAGCATCTTGTCTATCTTGTTCTCCTTGCCTTGCGCTCGCAAGGCAAAGATGGCCATGGCTCCGATCGAATCCTTGTCGGGCCGAATGGTGACCAGTTTGCTTCCATCTCGCGGAAGCGGCCAAGTGAGAGCCTCCTCTATCGCCGATGACTTGCCGCCGATCTGATGCTGTGGATCGTTATTCCCCAGTCCGCAACGCGCCGCCAATGATTCAGACGTGACCTCGATACCGAGAGTATCGGGACCTAGCCATTCATCATTGTGGCGTTCGGCTTCTGGAGAAGAATGCCGCCACAACAAACTGAATTGGTATGCCATATCTGCTCCCTAGAAAAGTGTTGAACATTTTTCTGCCGGAACCGGCAGATTCTGTTACCATTATACTACACTTGCCTGCCTACTGTCAAGTTCTTTAAAAAGCTTTGTCTGTGGAGCTCGGTTGAACCATATTTTTGAAGCGCTTGGCGATGAATAAGCGTGCCGTATCCTTTATGCAAATCGAAGTCGTATTGCGGATACTTTTTGGAAAGTTTGACCATCCTCCTATCACGCACTACCTTGGCACAAATTGAGGCGAGCGAGACTATGGGAATCTTTTCATCCCCCTTCACCACTGTGAGCTGATGCTTGAATTCTTTCGGCGCTTTGATACCGCCGTCGAGAAATATTTGCGAATCGGTCGAGGAAATCCGAATGCTTTTCAACACTCTTTTAATGCCTAGGCGTATGGCATAGCTGATGCCGTGCCGGTCTATTACCTTCTCCGAGACTAAGGAGACCGCGAAGTCGAGTTCTTTCTTCTTTTTTCCTTCTTGCGCTAGCGCGAACCAGAGTTCCCGCTCTTCCGCCGTGAGCTGTTTGGAATCTTTGATGCCCTTGAAAAACTTTTTGTTGAAATTGGTCGGGACCGAGACAATTCCCACCGCGACCGGTCCGGCCAATGGTCCCCTGCCCGCTTCATCTATGCCTGCGATATGCGTCATTAGTTCATAAATCTTGCCTGTATTATACCCCCACACCTATTTTTCGACTACTATATAAAAAATAGGTGTGGGGGTTATACTATGCCCATGAATAAGTTTGTACACCTCCGTACTCACTCCCACTACTCACTTCTTGAGGCCTTACCTAAAATTCCGGAACTGGTCGCTAAGGCGAAAAAGTCCGGCATGACGGCGCTTGCCTTGACGGATTCCGGCAATCTCTACGGCGCCATTGAGTTTTACAAAGAATGCAAGGATAAAGGTATAAAGCCGATTATCGGAGTGGATTTCTACGTAGCCGTGCGCACCCATTTAGATAAGGAAGCGCGTATCGACAACACCCGCACTCGCCTCGTCCTCTTGGCCGAGAATATTACCGGCTATCGGAATCTATTGAAGTTGGTGACCCTCTCTTACCTCGAGGGCTTTTACTACAAACCGCGCATCGACCGCGAATTGCTTGAAAAATATAACGAAGGACTGATTGCCATAGCGAAAGAGGAGAAATATTATAAAGAAATTTTCCTGCCTGACCGGCAGGCAGGCGGCGACAGATTCTTTCTAGAGAGTTCGCTGGCCATATATAACGTTCGCTACCTTGAGCCGGAAGATCGGACAGCACTAGACACCGTGCTCTCTATACAAGAACATCTAAACCGCGGCGCATTTGACGAAGAAGAGGATTTGCACTTCCGGACAGCTACTGAAGCGAAGGCGGATTACAAAAACAATCCCAAGGCGATTGAGAATACGGCAAAGATTGCCGAACGCTGTAATGTCGAATTGGAACTTGGTAAATGGGTCTTCCCGGATATAAAGACCGGGAACGGCTTAAGCCCTGATGAGGCCTTGAAGAAAATAGTTTATGAAGGGTTCAAAACCCGCGGACTTAAAAAAACGCCCGAAGAACTTGAGCGCGTCGAATATGAGCTCAAGGTTATCAAAGACAAGGGCTATGCGAAATATTTCCTGGTGGTCTCAGACCTTTTGCGCTTCTCGCACAAACACGGCATCCTTACAAACGTCAGAGGGTCGGTCGCTGGCTCGCTCATCACTTACCTTTCTGGCATTACCAATATCAATCCTCTCGAATACAACCTGCCATTCGAGCGTTTCCTTAACCCGGACCGGCCATCCCCGCCGGATATCGACATGGACTTCGCGGATAACCGACGAGACGAGGTCATCGATTACGCCCGTTCAAAATACGGCATAGACCATGTGGCGCAAATCGGCACCTTCGGCACCATGATGGCCCGCGGCGCGGTACGCGATATAGCAAGGGCGATGAACTTCCCCTACTCGACCGGCGACCAGATTGCCAAACTCATTCCTTTAGGCGCACAAGGGTTTCCAATGACCATTGACCGGGCCATGAAAGAGAACCCGGATTTGAAAAAACTTTATGACAAAGACCAGGATGCAAAAACTATCATGGATATGGCGAAAAAGATTGAGGGCAACGCGCGTCATATTTCTGTCCACGCCGCGGGCGTCGTCATCTCGCCCGCTCCGCTTACTGACTATACCGCGCTCCAATACGACACCAAAGGGGAAAAGAAAATCATTACTCAGTACGACATGTATTCCATTGAGGAAGCGGGGCTTCTCAAATTCGATTTTCTAGGCATAAGGAATCTTTCCATCATTGCCGAGACCTTCGAGCGCATTAAAAAACTTGAAGGCAAGGTTATCCGCTTAGAAGACATACCCCTTGATGACAAAAAGACTTTTGACATGCTCGCGCGAGGCGAAACCGAAGGCACTTTCCAACTGAACGGCTCCGGCATGACCCGGGCACTTATGGACCTTAGACCCAACACTATCCACGACATAAACGTCATGGTGGCTCTTTACCGCCCCGGACCGATGGACAACATCCAGGAATACATCGCTAGAAAGCACGGCAAAAAGCCGATAACTTATCTTCATCCGAAGATGAAAAGCTTCCTCGACACCACTTACGGCGTGCTTGTTTATCAAGACGACCTTCTTATGACGGCGACTGAAGTGGCTGGCTATTCTTGGGGAGAGGTGGATAAATTCAGAAAAGCCGTCGGCAAGAAAATTCCGGCGGAAATGAAGAAGCAGCACGTTATGTTTGTCGAAGGTTGCCAGAAGCACGGCGGCATGACTTCGGTGAAGGCGGAAGCATTATGGGACCTCTTCGTGCCATTCCAGGGCTACGGCTTCAACAAAGCGCACGCGGCAAGTTACGGCCACATCGCCTACGTTACTGCTTACCTAAAAGCGAATTTCCCCGCCATTTACATGAGCGCGGTGCTCACCGCCGAATCCGGCGATGTCGACACCATCGGCATCATGGTCTCCGAATGCAAGCGCATGGGCATCGCGGTTTTGCCGCCTTCCATTAATGAAAGTTTCTCGCAATTTTCCGTAATAAAAGGTGAGGATAAAAAATACAAAATAAGATTCGGTCTAACTACCATCAAGAATTTCGGCCAAGGAATATCTTCTTCCATTACCGCCGATAGAAAGAAGGGCGGCAAGTTCAAGAGCTTGGCTGACTTCCTTGACCGAATTAAAGACAAGAATTTAAACAAAAAATCGCTAGAGGCGCTTATTAAGTCCGGTGCTCTCGATGAATTACACGAACGCGGATTATTGCTTGGAAACCTTGATAATTTACTTTCTTATCACAAAGAGCGCATGAGCACCGCAGATAATCAGAGCTCTCTTTTTTCCACCGAATCGCTACCTGCCCTTCGATTAAGCTCAGGGCAACCAATTTCTCTGAGAGAGAAGCTTGGTTGGGAGAAAGAACTTTTGGGGCTATACATTTCCGGTCATCCGCTCGAAGCGCATAAAGAAAAATTTCTTTCAAAGGACATGAATATCGCCAAGCTCAAAGACTTGCCGGAAGGGGCACTTGCCGTCATCGGCGGCATGGTTGAAGGCGCACGCGACGTTTTAACGAAGAACAACGAGCGCATGGTCTTCATGAAGCTCGCAGACCTCTCCGGCTCGACCGAGGTGGCGATCTTTCCCCGAGTGCTCTCCGAATTTCGCCAGTTCGTCTACCCAGACGCCTGCATCGCCATAAAAGGCAAGGTCTCAAAAAGAAAAGGTGAAACTTCCTTCATTGCCGATAAGATAAAGGCC